>JASFWU010000043.1:0-12719 GCA_050049035.1 Akkermansiaceae bacterium
GCGGACGGGTCTTGAGATCGAGCCGGATATCTTCAATCGACGCTTTCAATGGGAGACTTTCCACATCGTGGGTCATGATGGTACTCACCGGAAGTTTGGCATAGTCTTGTGAACCGCGGTAGCTCGGCATCTTGCGCAGAGAGATACCATCCTGGATCAGAAGGGCATGGTAGATCGAGATCGGGCTGAGCTTGGAAGCAATCGCCCAGGCAATCAGGTTTCCAACCATCAAGGGAAGAATGAGCGAGTAGGTCCCCGTCATTTCAAAAATCATGATCAGGGAAGTGAGGGGATTTCGAATCACCGAGCCGAAGAAGGCTCCCATTCCCAGAAGAACGCAGGCGCCCACGATATGAGCGTCTCCCGGGTAGCCGGGCAGGGGAAGGATGTGGTTGAGGGCAATCAATCCGATCCCGGTCATTCCCCCCATCATGCCTCCCAGGAAAAGAGTGGGGGAGAAGAGACCGCCTGACCCACCCGTGGCGTAGTTGATGATGACCGCCAGACTTTTGAGGATAAACAGAGTAGCGAGGATGGCGAAGGTGAGTTTGGCCTCAAAGGCCAGCTCAAGGCTTTCGTAGCCAATGCTGAAGACATCGCGATTTGATTCACCAAACAAGCCGGTGAGAAACCAACCTGCCAATCCGAGGCAACCAACGGTCAGGCCTCCGGCCGCCGGGCGAATCCAAAGGGGAAAGGACTTTCGCTTCCGGATGAAAAGCCGGAGCTTGAGAATGGAACCGGTAAAGAGGGGACCGAAGAGACCGGAAGCGATTCCGATGGGCAAGGCGACCAGCATCCAAACCGAAGTCTCGTATTGCAGACCGAGATTTGCCGATACGACGGCTGCCTCTCCCAGGATCATGCGTGAAACGGTCGCGGCAATCACCACTGCGATGGCGATCCCGCCAAGGGCCTTGGTCGAGAAGTCATCGAGCAGCTCCTCAAAGACAAACATGATGGCCGCAATGGGCGCATTGAAAGCCGCCGCGATTCCACCGGCCACTCCGACCGGAACCATCGCTTGCTTGCGAGCCGGATCACGGAAGCCCCAACGTCCGATCTTGGAGCCAACGGCCGCGGAGACATGCACGGTGGGGCCTTCCCGTCCCAACGAGTTGCCAAGTCCGACATAAAGCGTTCCCAGTAAAAACCGCCACAAGCCGGCTTTGGCGGGAATGGTCCCGGCTTTGTTGAAGTAAGCGGCTTTCGTTTGGGGAATGCCACTCCCCGAGCATTCGGGTGCCCAGCGATGCACCGCGATCCCAACAACTAGCCCACCCAAGGTTGGTGCCGCGATCATCACCGCGATGAACTCGCCCGGTGAGCGAGATTTTGCGAAATCCCAAACGGCTTCAAAGAGGGCGTGAATGGCGACGTGAAAACCCACTCCCACAAGACCACAGATCAGCCCGCACATGATGCAGAGCGCGAGAAAGCGCTGCTGGTCGTTCATGCTCGCGCGCATCCATTCGGGAATGGATCGGCGTTCTGGAGCTGGCAGGTCGGCCATCGCGGCGCGCCCGTAGCACGGTCCGAAGAAACACGCGAGCGAAATGAGCGCGGACTGGAGTCACAGATTGATGATGTCTGGGTTGACCAATGACGGAATGAGCACTTTCATTGGTCAGCACGATGAAGGAGCGCGAGTTACGGCCTTTGAACGGGATTCTTCCGATTCCCGAGGTGCGTTTGGAGGCACCTCCGGAGGAGAAAGAGCAAAACATTGGAGATCGAAAAGAGGAGGCAAAGCGAATCGTCAAACGTCTCGCGGCCATCGTTGATGATCATCGTCAGGCGGCGGTGCCCTTGGAAATTGAGTTGGGCGGCGAAGACCTGAGAGCGGTGATCGGGGCGCTCCGGGAGCATGCCAAGGGCGGGGTGGGAACTCCGGTCCGGGGTGCCCGGGATGAGATTCACGGCTATTGTCTCAACCGACTTTTCGAGGAGTTGGTGGAGGAGCCCAGTAATATTCTTTTCACGACCAAGACAGGAGCCGACACCATTCGTTACGATGCCATGAATGCCGGCTTTTGGTTGGAGTGCCTAAACCTGATGGAAGAGACCTATTGCGACCAGGAATGATGAGGAAAAAATTGAAGTCACGTGGCCTGTTGATTCCGGCCCTGTTCCTTATCCTATTGGGTTTGTGTTCTTGCGGTGACGATCCCGCTCCGGTTGAGAAGGTCAAAGGGCCTCCGAAGCCTAAGAGCCTCAAGTATGAAGTGGTGGAGACCATGCCGCACGACACAACGGCCTTCACCCAGGGACTGCTTTGGTACGAGGGGTTCTTTTATGAATCAACGGGCGGATACGGGCGTTCCACCTTGCGGAAAGTTGATCCGAAAACCGGCAAAGTGCTGCAAAACAAGAAGCTTCCCGACAATGTCTTTGGTGAAGGATTGACGATGCGGGAGGGTCTGCTTTACCAGCTGGATTGGAAGAGTGGGAGAGGCTTCATCTATAATCGTGAGACCCTCGAGGAAGTGAAACGTTTTCGCTACTTCGGAGAAGGCTGGGGGTTGGCATGGACCGGTGAGCAGTTTGTGCTTAGCGATGGCACCCACCACCTTCGTTTTCTGAATCCTCAAACAATGAAGATGGTACGCTCGGTCAAGGTGCGGAACCACCAGGGAAAGGTAGACCAATTGAATGAGCTCGAGTTCATCAATGGAAAGATCTACGCGAACCGGTGGCACTTTGATGAGATCGTGATCATCGATCCCAAGAGTGGATTTGTGGAAGCAACCATCGATCTGAAGGAACTCGAACAGCCAAGGCCCTCCCACTCGGAAGCGGTTCTCAATGGGATCGCCCACGATCCGAAGTCGGGTCTGCTCTACGTCACCGGCAAGGGATGGCCCCGCATGTATGGTCTCCGGTTATCGGAGTGAGGCCGAACTACGAAGTGAGTTCAAGCGTGACCGGGCAGTGGTCCGAGCCAAGGATCTCATCGTTGATCGAAGCTGACTTGAGTTTTGGAGCGAGGGATTGGGAGGTGAGCCAGTAGTCGATCCTCCATCCGACATTCCGGGCGCGGGCTCCTCCGCGATAACTCCACCACGAGTAGGCATCGCGCTTGTCGGGATGAAAGTGACGGAAGGTGTCGATAAAGCCTGCCTCGATGAGTTCAGAAAAACCGGCGCGTTCCTCTGGAGAGAAGCCGGCGCTTTTGTGATTGGAGTCGGGTCGGGCGAGATCGATTTCCTGATGGGCCACATTGAGGTCACCGGAGGCAATGACTGGTTTTCCTTCTCCTTCGAGTGCCTCGAGGTGCTCCCGGAAAGCCACATCCCATTCCATGCGATAGGGGAGGCGGGCCAATTCGTTCTTTGCGTTCGGAGTGTATACCGTCACGAGGAAGTAATCGGGAAACTCAAGCGTGATCACGCGGCCCTCGCGATCGCCCTCGGCACTCTTTTCGGAGCCAATGCCGAGGCGGACATCCAGTGGTTCGTGTTTGGTGAAGATGGCGGTTCCGGAGTAGCCGGCCTTTTCAGCGGAGTTCCAGTAGGTGCGGTAACCGGCAAGGTCGAGCGGGAGTTCGATTTGCTCCGGACGGGCCTTCGTTTCCTGGAGACAGAGAATGTCGGGATCGTGATCGAGGACGAACTCAGTGAAGTTCTTTTTCAGGACGGCACGGAGGCCATTAACGTTCCAGGAGGTGAGCTTCATGAGGCTGAGATGAATCTTTTTGTCGCCGTGTAGACCCAAATCTGAATCCAAACGTCAGACCAATGCCTAGAATGTCCCGTTCAACTTCCGCCCGATCCAGAAGAGGGCGAGAAGAACGATCAAAATGGTTGGAGCAAGCCAATGAGCCCAGAGTTTGATCGAGTTGACGAGCGGCTGGGGTTCGGGGAGGGCATTGATCTCCTTCACGAGGGCGTCGATCTGAGCGGGAGTGACGAGTCGCCCCCGCGACACCTTGGCCATTTCCTGAAGGACCTCAAAGCGGGCGGGTCGACCGGTCTTTTCGATGGAATCGGTTTGGGAAATGATTTTGGCCTCGATAAAGGCATCGGGTTCCTCGGGAATAAAGACCTTCATCTTCCACTCACCGGGCTGTGAGATTTTGAAATCACCGGTAAAGCGGCCCCAGGAATCGCCGGACTTGGAAAGAGCGATGCGGCTGATTTGTCCGTTGGGAGCGGTCAGGTCGACCTGGAGAACTCCTTCCGAAAGGGGAGCGCCGTTCTTATCGAAGGCGTTGGCGGTGAGGGAAACGATCCCGCCGGGCTTGGGTCGTTCAGGGGTGAAGAACAAGCGGATGCGTTCTCCGGCAGCCATGTTCCGTTGGTAGGACATCCATCGGGCGACCTGGCCCCAGAAGCGGTAGTGGTAGAGATCTTCCACGCCCCGACGCCAGCGCCATGCCGAGTCGATGGCCATGTAGAGGACCTTGCCCGAACCGGCGCGCGAGGTCACGAGAATGGGGATACGACCGGCTGAGTTGCGACGGCCTTCGTTGACGGCGAGGATGGTCGAGCCTGCCTTCGCTTTCTTCACTGCCGCCTGCCAGTAGAAACCGGGGAGAGTGCGCCAGACCATTTGGTTCTGGGCTTCGTTATCGCCCAACATGGTGAGCAGCGAGCGTTCGCCATCGCGGGTGAGGCGCATCGAGGTTTCTACCGATTCGGAGAATCCTTCAGTCTTTTGAGAATCGAGTTCGACCGGAATCAAGTCGCCAAGATCGGATTCAGCCAGCGAGTATTGGTTTCCCTGGGGTCCGGGAATGAAGACGACACCGCTGGCCTGGCTCTCGACGAGCCCTTTGATGAGGTTGGCCTGTTCGACAGTCAGCTGCTTCTCGTCGATGCCAACATCGCCGACAAAGACCACGTCGTATTTTTGGAGGTCTTCCAGCTTTTCGGGGAACTCCTGAATGTAGTCGGGGCCGTCGCCTTTTCCGAGGTCGGGGTGCAGGAGGAGACAATCGACAGTGACGCCCGGGTCACGGGAAAGAGCATTGCGAATGAAGCGATATTCCCAGCGTGGGAGGGTTTCGATCACGAGAACGCGGATGGATTCCGGCTTGCCGCTGATAACAAAGTCGCGGGAGTTGTTGTCGTCGATGAGTTCCCCGTTCGCCACCGGAATGGTGATGGTCAACGTGGTGGCACCCTCTTTCTCCACCCGCCAGAGGATGGAGTCGTAATGAGTGCTGTTGGCCCGAATGGTGATGTCTTTGGAGCGCTCGAGGCCGGTGTCGCTTTTGACCCGAACCTGGGTGCGGACATCTCGCTGCAGAGAGGACTCGATGGTGAAAGGGATCTGGATGTTCTCTCCGACAATTCCGTAGGTGGGTGCATTGACCGAGACTAGTTCGAGGTCGGGGACCCGCTTGTTGCTACCGACGGCGAGCGCGTAAAGTGGGGCTCCCTTGAGGCGAAATTGCTGGGCGGCCGCCACCGGCGAGGTACCGATGTTCCAGTCGCCATCTCCCAGAAAAATGGCTGCACGAAGATTTTGGCCGGACTGGAGGACGTCAATGAGAGCTTCGTTCATGTCGGTTCCGCTCATCGCGAGCTCGACGGTGGAAGCGTCCTCGGGTGGCGCGCCGAATGACTTCTGGGTGATTCGATTGCGTCCTTCGCTTTCAAAAGGCTTCCAGAATTCCGATTCCCGGAGTCGCTTGACCAGCTCTTTTCGGGTGAGGACTTTTTCGTCACCAGTGATCGTTTCGGGTCGCTCGACATCTTCGGTGTCCATGGAAACCGATTCGTCCCAAATGATGGCAATTTCAGGTTGAAGGTCGGATTGTTCAATCGTCCGCCATTCCGGGCCGAGCAACATGGTGCAGACAAAAGCAACACACAGGAGTCGGAGGCCCTCAAGCATGCCGGTGCGCTTTGGCCTTGCCGAGCGCTGGATGGCCATGATCCCGAGTGTGATCGTTGCCACGATCACGAGGGCTACCACCACGAGGGTGGTGGTGCTGGCCTGGAAGTGGAGTGGACCGAAGTTAAAGTTGTTCACGATGCACTGGAAAGTTTGGAGGACGCCCCGCCGAGGGTGGGAGGCCCGGACGATTTTGGTTGCAGGCAGAGAAGTGCTTCCGCGATGAGGAAAAGGAGAGTGGCGATCAAGAAGGCGCGCCAGGCTTCCGAAACCAGTTCATCCGATTCCGCTTCGTCTGCAAAGAGTGAGTAGGAGGTTCCTTCGAGAAGCTTGTCCAGGGCGTCTTCGTCAATAAAGACGGCCGAGTTCTCTTCGACAGGTCGATTCACGGCCACGGTGCGTTCGCCAAGCCGGTAAACTCCCGCGCGGTATGAACCAAGGGCAGGGTCAAAGTCGCCCAGGGTATCAAGCCGATCCCGCACTTCATCATCGCGGGTCTTGGCTTTGTCGCTGCCAGCCAGGGCACGGTATCCGGCATGGAGGCGGTCGGTTCCTTTTTCAAGCAGGCGCTGGATGGCGACAAGATGAAGGGCAACGAACTCAAGGTTCGACCAGCGGTCGTCCGGCAGGGTGCTGATGAAGATGACCGTGCCTTTCCCTTCGAGTTGACGGTAGAGAAGTGGTGAGGCGTCATCCCATTCCGCGAGCGGGAAGCCTTCGCCGAGAATGGGGCAGCGTTTGATCGCGCGGATCTGGTCGACCGGCATTTGGGAATCATCGATCCCGTTCCGCCAGGGGCCGTCGTCCTTGATCCACGAACCGTTGATGAAGAACTTGTCGGCCGGAGCGTCCTGAATTTCGCCCCACGACGTCCCGAAGATCACTCCTTCGTCCTTTTCGTTGGGCGGGAAGAAGAGGGCCGAACCTCCGGACTTCACAAATTCCTCAAGCTGGGCGGTGACCGCGCCGGTCGGGAGGGGGGCCTGCCAGATGATCATCGAGGCGGTGGCCCAGTCGATTTGGGTTGTTTGAGTGGGAGCGATGGTGTCGCAGTTAAAACGATTGAAGCCATCGGGAGCGGCGGCCTTGCGAAGGAATTCCGCCGTGGCACTGGCAGGGTCTTCGGTGACCACCCAGGATTCGACCGGCTCCTTGCCGCCGAAGGCAAAGTAAACACTGTTGTCGAGAAGGTTGTTGTCGGATGGGATTTGAACTCCGCCGTAACCGGAGTCATCCGCTCCGGAAAGGGGAATGCGTTTTTGGAAACGAACTTCGGAGCCCTCCAAAATGATTTGATCGGCGGTGCGGTTCCCTTTCAGGGAATAGGTCACCGGGACGGTTGAGGTCCCGTTACCTTTGGAACGACTCAAACGGAGGTCGAGTAGGAGGTCATCCTCCACCCGGCGCGAAGCAATGAGCTCAAGGGAAATGTTTTCGGGGGTCTCTCCGCCTGCCGTGATGATGCGAACCTTGGTTTGAGTGGGAAGCGCTTCAATTCCGGCTCGTACTGCTCCCCAGCGGGAGTCCCCGGGGCGCCAATCTCCGCGTTGCAAATCGGAGGCCACCCAGATTTCGGCCTGTCCCGGATTGGTTTCATCAAGGTAGTTGATGGCCTTTGTCAGAAGGGTGGGAATGTCGGCCTGGGTGTCGGTTGCCGCGGTGGTTGAGAGCTCGGCGATGGCATCGGGCGATGGAACCTCCTGAATTTCGCCGGTGGCGCTGTCGATCAGGATGAGGCGGGGCGAGCCCAGCTTCTCGATGGCAGAGGAGATCTTTCCAAGAACCGATTCGCGGTAGGTCGGTTCACCGCTCCCTGCTTTCGTTTCCATGGAAGCGGAGCGATCAAGTACCAGAATGACGGTGCCCACGGTGCCACTGCCGGAGCCCAGAAAACCTCCGATGAGCGGACGGGCCACCGCGACGATCAGGGCCGCGATGGCGAGAGCCCGGCAGATCAGAATAAGGATGTGCTTGAGCTTCTTTTTGCCCCGGGATTCGCGAGCCGCTTTGAGAAGGAAATTGGTCGCGGCCCAGTCGACGATGCGGAAGCGTCGCCGGTTGAGAAGGTGAATGATGACCGGAACGGAGGCGGCGAAGAGGCCCCAAAGGAGCGATTGTGCGAGGAAGGTCAAGAGAGGGGAGCTAGCGTTTTGAGGTGAGACGAGTGGTCATGAAATTCGTAACAATCTCCTCGTAGTTGGCACTGGTCTGAAAGAGGTGGTAGTCGGCATGCACGTCGTGGCATTTGCCTTCGACGGTTTCGAGAAACTCCTTCAAGGCGCTGTGATATTCGTCGGCGATGAGGTGGGGTTCGGCCACAATGGTCGTTTTGTCTTCGAGATCGACAAATCGGTGTGGTCGTTCGAAGTGGAAATCGACCTCCTGCGGATCAAGAAGGTGGAAGACCGCGATGTCGTGTTTGCGGAAGCGGAGATGCTGCAAGGCGTCACCGAGGGCTTCGGTATCGGCGAACAGATCGGACAAAATGATCACGAGTGCCCGTTGCTGGATCTTTTCGGCAATCTGGTGAAGGGCATCGACGAGGCCGGTGTCTCCGGTGGGTTCAAGAGACTGAAGCGAATCGAATATGGCCTGAAGCTGCGCGGCACGACGACTTGGCGGGATCTCGAGATGGATCTTGTCGTTGCAGCAACTCAGACCAGCTGAGTCTCCCTGGTTGACGATGAGGTATGCCAGTGTTCCGGCGATGCTCCGTGCAAAGTCAATTTTGGTCGGGTGGGTGCCCGAGGAAAAGTTCATCGACCCGGAAGAATCGACCACAAAGTAGGCCCGGAGGTTGGTGTCGGCCTCGAACTCCTTGATATAGAAACGATCCGACCGGGCATAGGCTTTCCAGTCGAGGCGACGGGTGTCGTCGCCGGGGACATACTTCCGGTATTCCGCGAATTCTACCGACGATCCCCGGTGTGGTGACCGGTGGCGTCCCGCGACGTTGCCCACCATGGGCGAGCGGGATTCCAGAGGAATCGCTCCCAGGCGGGCGAGGACGTCGGAATCGAGGAAGTCGTATTTCATGGAAGGGAACAGTGGTCAGGGAGCAGTGGGCAGTCTTGAGATTTGGAGCAGGGGTTGGGGATTGGTTTCACCAGTTGGTTCTGTTCCCTGCAAAACTGTGCCCTGTTCACTTTAACGTTTCCTTTTAAAGATCCTCGCGCATTTCCTCGACGAGGCGGGCGACGATCTTCTTGGAGGTCATGCCCTGGGACTCGGCGGCGAAGTTGGTGAGAACACGGTGCCCGAGCACCGGTCCGGCGACCGCTTCGATGTCTTCCAGGGAGGCCATGTAGGTTCCCCGGAGAGCCGCGCGGGCTTTACATCCGAGAATGAGATATTGGACCGCGCGAGGGCCGGCTCCCCAGCCGACATATTCTTTGATCCACTCGGGAGCTTCCGCGCCATCGGGGCGGGTGCGGCGGACGATTTCAACAGCGTAGTCGTAAATATGATCGGGAACCGGGACGCGACGAACGAGGCTCTGGAATTTGATCACTTCGTCGCCCGTGAGGAGCGGAGTGAGGGGTTCTTTGTCCACCCCGGTAGTCTCGCGGGCGATGCGCTTTTCCTCGTCGGCGCTCGGGTAGTCGACCTCGATGAGGAACATGAAACGGTCAAGCTGTGCTTCGGGAAGAGGGTAGGTTCCTTCTTGTTCCACGGGGTTTTGGGTCGCCAGCACGAAGAAAGGAGCATCCAGCTGATAGGTCCGTCCCAGGACGGTGACCCGGCGTTCCTGCATGGCCTCGAGCATGGCGGACTGCGTTTTGGCGGGCGCCCGGTTGATCTCATCCGCAAGCACAATGTTTGAGAAAACAGGGCCTTTCACGAAGTCGAACTCACGACGGCCTGTTTCCTTGTGTTCCTGAATGATGTCGGTTCCGGAGATATCGGCGGGCATCAGGTCGGGAGTGAACTGGATCCGGTTGAAGCCCAGGTGGAGGGTTTCCGCGATCGAGGATACGAGAAGGGTCTTCGCCAGTCCGGGAACCCCCATGA
Source organism: Akkermansiaceae bacterium (assembly GCA_050049035.1). Classification (GTDB taxonomy): domain Bacteria; phylum Verrucomicrobiota; class Verrucomicrobiia; order Verrucomicrobiales; family Akkermansiaceae; genus SW10. The sequence goes on from JASFWU010000043.1 coordinate 9,853, forward strand.
GGAGTCCGTGGCCCCGTGCGAAGAGGCAAATCGCAAGCTGCTCGATGACATCTTCCTGACCGATGATGACCTTGCCGAGTTCAGCTTTGAAGGCGGCGAACTTTTTGCCGAGTTCGTCGACTGCTGCAACATCGTCCGCGGTCAGGGAGCTGTTGGCAGGGTCGGTGGCCGCAATGGAATCGGCGGCAATCTGTGCCGGAGGTGCCGTGGTGGTTTCTTCGGCAGCAGGAGTTTCAGGAGCAGTGGTGGGTTCTGAAACGGAAGCTGTTTTCGGCGCAGGGGTGGTCTCCGGTTCAGGAGAAAGTTCAATGGTCGGCATGATGGGAGGAAGATTGACAATATAGTGGACGAGATCCCGGTCGATGGCCCGTGGCGACGGGGGCTTGGGAGCCTTGAAGGCGGATCCGTTTGTCTTCTTGAGTGGGCTCGCCTTCTTCTTTTTCACCGTCTTTTTCGCAGCCTTTTTGGGGGCAGCCTTTTTTGCGGCGACTTTTTTGGCGGCTTTCTTTGCGACCTTCTTCACCGCGACTTTCTTTTTCGCAGTGGTTTTTTTCGCGGGAGACTTCTTGGCGGCTTTTTTGGCTGCTTTCTTGGCGTTTTTTCGGGTCGGCATAAGTAGCGGAGTCTTTTCGGCTCGGGATTAAAGGCCCAGGAAGGAGACGTAGGCAAGGCGGACTTTCGTTCGCTGAAAATTAAATATGATCATCTTATTTGAAATCTCCGGTCGAGCCTGTTTGGGAGCACAAAGGATGAAGCGACAATATCGGTGGAAATTGTCTGCCGCTCGCATGAAAATTCTTATGCGAGCCGGGCTGGAAAGGCGGGCGGAAAACTGGCAAGAAGAGTCATCGAGATGACGAACACGCACGAGGTCCTCTTATATTACCGGTATTTCAAGCTGAACGGTCCGAAAGAGTATGCCCGCGAGCATCGGCAGCTTTGCGAGGAATTGGATTTGAAAGGCCGGATCCTCATTGCGAACGAAGGAATCAACGGAACCGTTTCCGGGACCAGGGAGAACTGTGCCCGATACCGGGAGATTCTCGACACCGACCCCTTAACATCAGGAATTGCGTGGAAAATTGACGAGGAAAGCGGCCATGTTTTTCCGCGTTTGTCCATCAAGGTGCGACCGGAGGTGGTAACGCTCGAACTGGGAGACGAGGATTTCAATCCGGTCGATCTTACTGCAACCCATCTCAAGCCGGCGGAATGGCGGGAGGCCATGAAGGAGGAGAACGTGGTCATTTTGGATGCCCGGAATGATTACGAATGGGAGATCGGGCGCTTCGAGGGAGCCATTTTGCCGGACGTGCCCAGTTTTCGGGATCTCCCGGGATGGGTGAGGGAGCATCGCGGGGAGTTGGAAGGGAAGAAGATCCTGACCTATTGCACCGGAGGGATTCGATGTGAAAAGTTCAGCGGCTTTCTCCTTCAGGAAGGATTTGAGGACGTTTACCAGCTGGACGGTGGAATTGTCACTTACGGGAAGGATGAGGAAGTCCAGGGTGAGGGCTACGAAGGGGAGTGCTATGTCTTCGACGAGCGCCTGAGCGTGCCGGTCAATCGCACCGAAGGAGCCAGCGTAATTTCAAAATGTGTGGTCTGTGGTGAGCCGACGGTTCGTTATCGGAACTGCGCCTGGATGCCATGTAACGAGCAGTTTTTGATCTGCGAGGAGTGTGAGAAAGAGCAAGGTTGCTATTGCGAATCACGCTGCGGTGAGATCCACGTTCTGAGTCGAGCGGCGGTCACGGGAATTTAAGACTAGGCGCCTCAGGATTCTCCAGAACAAGTAAAAGACCGCGATAAGAACGAGAACGGCGACGGGCCAGGCCCACCAGGGGATCGGGTTTTCTGTCTTGAGGCTCATCAACATTGGTTCGTCGAAGCTCTTGCGGAGGAGAAATGACCACGAGACGGTCTTCCGGTCTTCGCTGATGGAGTGGGCGTTGGTCTCCTCGACGGGGACCGGAAGGTGGAGGGTGTAGTTGAAGGTTGAACTGCCCAACATGCCGGGACGTTTGGAAACCAGTTCGGGAAAGAGATCGCTCAGCGTGATCTCACGTTCAAATGAAGCCCGGAGGTTTTTGAAGCGAAAATCGATATCACCGGCAATCGCTGCGATGCTGTCGGGATCCACTTCGGTTTCCTCGACAAAGGCCTGCTCGTTTCGCGAAGCGATCTCAAGTAGCTCGGTGATGTCGTCAAATTCCGCTTTGAGGTGAAAAGTGCCTTTCGATTTGTCCTTGGTAAAGGTGCAGAGCGAGAGGGTGACGCCCTTTTCCCGCGCCGCGACGGCCTTGAGTCCCTCAATGATCTTGTCGGGATCACCCAACTGCCCCATGGCGATGGTGGGGAATTGGTACCTCGCCTCAAGCCTGCCTGAGCCATCGAGATTGACCCAAATCTCTTCCTCGCCCTCGAGACACGAATTCAAAAGAAAAACCGGCAGGGTCAAGAGAAGCGAGAGGACGAATCGACGCACGGCGAGACTCTGGTCGGTCCTTTTTGAAATGAAAAGCCGCGAAAAAGGAGTTGCAATAGGACGGGGGCGGGGACATCTTCTCTTCAGAAAATCTGATTAAAAAGATCGATTTAGTTACCTTTTAAAATGATTCCTCCGCACGCTCCCTTTTCTCCCGAGCAATCGGCCTCGCTTTCGGCCTTGCTGGCCGGATTGACTCAGGAACAGACGACCTGGCTCAGTGGCTTTCTGGCAGGGATGTCCTCCAGTCCGGCCGGAGAAGCCGCTCCGCTGACCGTCCTTTACGGCACGGAGTCGGGAAACTGTGAGGCATTGGCTGACCAAACAGTGAAAGCTGCAAAGAAGAAGGGGCTCAAGGCCTCGATGAAAAACCTGGCTG
>JASFWU010000292.1:0-3924 GCA_050049035.1 Akkermansiaceae bacterium
ACAAGCTCCTCTACACTCGTCCGCCCCGCGACTTCGATCTTCAGCCTGCCTTTGATGAAGCTCTTTACCGGTGGGAACAGGAGTATTTCTTCGACCACTTCGTTGAGACCCACCTGGGCAAGGATTCGTCAGGTCTTCGGGAGGACCCCATCCTGCAGGGTCTCGCCAAACGACTGGGTGCGACCGCTCCACACATGGTGCATCGCGATTTCCAATCACAAAACCTGATGCTCCACGATGGGAAGACCTTTCTCATCGACTTCCAGGGGCTCCGCATGGGTCGTCAGGAATACGATCTGGCCTCTCTCCTCTACGATCCTTACATGAATCACTCCGCTGAAGACCGGAGAAAGCTCTTGGACCTTTGGGAGGATGTGTGTGAGGAGGAGCCCATCGAACCCATTCTCAAGGACTGTGCCGCCCAGCGCTTGATGCAGGCGCTTGGAGCCTACTCCCTGATCGGCCATCAGCAGAATGACGAATGGTATCTTAAGCAGATTCCGGCGGCAGTGAACTTCCTGCGGGAGGTCACCGAGGACACTCCACTCGAAGACTCTCTTGCCGACGTTCTCGACTAAGTCCTTCGAGATTGCTAAAGCTCTGCCGCTTTGAGCAAACACCCGCGGCCAAAAAGAATTCTTCTCATCCCCGTTCTTCTGGCGGTCGGATTGCTTGGCGGCTTGTCTCAATTCAGGCCTTTGGCCGAGATCGAGCACTCGATCTTTTTCCCCTACGAGCGTTTTTATCCCAACTCTTACTACCTCGACCGTGGCGGGAGGGATTCACTCGACCTGAGGGTTTATCGGATTGATCTCAAGGCCGACCACCAGGCGAACATTGGAAGCTATCGGGTCGATGACGAGACCCGGGAAATCATGGGACCCAATGGTGGAGACCCGGCCGAGTGGGCTCAATTTCTGCGACAAACCCGTCTACCCGATGATCGCTTGATCGTTATCAACTCATCTTTGTCGTGGACCGATACCACCGAACTCGCCCTGCGGACTTTACAATCGCAAATCGATCTCACCCCTTTCCTGGTCGTGGGGCTAAGAGCCGAGCTCTTGAATACCGAGTCGGCGCTTCCCCCCGAACTTGCTCCCTCGGTCATCAAGCAACCGGTCCCTGGTGATTGGACTCTGCCCGAAGTGGATCACCTCACCATTCCTCCATCGGTCACCGCACCTCTTTTCGGAATATCGGAAGTGAGAGGTCTCAAGATTGAAAAGAATGGCGACTCGTTACGACTTCCCATGCTGATTCGTTGGGGTGATCATGTCCTTCCATCCCTGCAACTGGCTTCCCTTCTCACCATGTTCCGGGTTTCGCCGGACGAGCTTGTGATCGATCCCGAAGGTTACCTGAGACTCGGTGAAACGGGACCTATTATGAAAGTCGACTCCTCCGGTTTTGCCTGGCTGGATTCCCGGTCAACCGAGGTCCAATCCGCCTCGCAGCTGCAGATTTACCCAACAAATGCCGAGACGACCAAGCTCATCGATCTTGGCGAGACCCCCTATCCCTCAAAGGGTCTCGCCGCACAGCTTGCACAGGCCTCGGGAACTGACAGCCAGACTGCCAGGAGCTACCAACGCTGGCCCGTCTTTTTGGAGATTCTCATGGTGGTTTTTTCATCCTTTCTTCTCCTCAGTCGAAAGCCTTGGAGTTTCTGGCCGGTCACGCTGGCACTCATTGCGCTCTCTCTGCCGATCGGCCGCTGGATCCCTCTCATCCCCCTGATTTTCCCTGGCCTTGCCTATCCCCTTCTTTGCTTTTTGGCCCCAAAGCCCGCCATATCCGGTTCCTGATTCCAGGCTCTTGATCATTTCCGCTTCCTTTCCCCTTTTCCAGGCCCGCGGTCCTCGCTAACTCTTCGGCATGCGCGACGACGTGAAGCAACTCCTGAACCTACAGGAAACCGACCAAAACATTCAGGCACTCGAAGCCGAACTCCTGCGCATTCCGCAGCTTCAGGAAGCGGCCAAGGACCGTCTGGCCAACGACACCGCGGCCGTCGCAGAAGCAAAGGCCAACTTCCAAGCCAACGAAGTGGAAATCAAAAACGTCGAACTCGACATCGGCACCCGCCGCAATTCCATCGACCGCCTCAAGACCCAGCAGTTTGAGACCAAGAAAAACGAGGAATACACCAAGCTCGGCGAAGAGGTCACCCGCTACGAAGAGCAGGTCGACGAACTCGAAACAAAGGAGCTCGAACTCATGGAAGTCGCGGATGAACTTCGCGAAAAGATCGCCAATGCCGAGACCGCTCTCGGTAAAACGCAAAAGCTGGTGGACGAAGAAATCGCCGAGCTGGAGTCACGTGCGGAGTCGCGTCGCACCGAAATCAAGGACAACAAGGACAAGCGGGAGAGACAGGTTGCCCAAATCGATGATGAAGACCTTCTCGATACCTATGCGCGCCTCTTTAATAAACGGGAAGGAAAGGCGGTTGTCCGCGTGAGCCCCGAGCGCATCTGCGCCTCGTGCAATCTCCAGGTCACGCCCGCAACCTACGCTCTCGCCCAATCCGGCTCTGCCATTGCCCACTGCGACGACTGCAGCGCCATCCTCTTCGTTTAGGATGAATCATCCGGTCCTGGCCATCGATCACGGAGATGCCCGTATTGGACTCGCCGCGACCGATGAGTTTGGAATCGCCGCTCATCCGGTAGAGACCATCGATTGCCGCAAGAGCGAACCACTTGATCGAATCCTTGAGGTTGTTTCTGAACGCAAGATTCAATCAGTGGTTCTCGGTCTCCCCTTGCGAATGGATGGATCCGAGGGAGAGTCGTCCGCCAAGGTGTGCAAGTTTGGAGACCAACTTCGAGCTCGCCTCAACGGACTCCCGCTCACTCTCTTCGACGAACGTTTCACCACCGTGACCGCTTCGGAGAAACTCCGCGAAGCAGGCCGCAAGGCAAAGGACCAACGCAACATCATCGACCAAGCCGCCGCCCTCGAAATCTTAAACGACTACCTTGGCTGGTAGCTTTCTTCATGCACCTCAAAATCACCATCGCCTACGACGGAGCCAACTTTGCTGGTTGGCAGGTCCAACCCAATGGCGACACCATTCAGGAACGCCTTGAAAAGGCACTCGCAGAAGTCGCGGGCGAGCCCGTCAAGCTTCATGGCTCGGGACGCACCGATGCCGGGGTCCACGCGCTCGGGCAGGTCGCTCACTTTGAAGCGCCGGATCGCCTCACCATGAATCCCTTCAACTGGGTGCCCGCTCTCAACACCAAGCTGCCTGCCCAGATTCGCGTGATGACCTGTGAAGAGGTCCCGCCCGATTTCCACGCCCGCTTCTCAGCCATTGCCAAGACCTACACCTACCGACTTTGTCTCTCCCCCATTCTTCCTCCATTTTTGGCAAAGCGAGCCTGGCACCTCCCCCGGCAACTGAACCCGGTCGACCTCGAAGATGCCCTTTCCCTCTACCGGGGGACTCACGACTTTCGGGCTTTCGCCGCGAAACGAGGCAATGAAACCGAAGACACCGATTACACCCGCCATCTCAGTCGCTCCGACTTCGAACAAATCGATGAAGGCTATCTTCTCACCTTCACCGGCAACGGGTTCCTCTACAAAATGGTCCGCCTCCTGACCGGCGCCGCGGTGCAAGCAGCCCAGGGTTATCTGCGACTCGATGACCTCCAGGACTTTGTCGAGAATCCACCGGCAGACGGCAAAAAATCCCCCCTTTGTGCTCCCCCCGATGGCTTGACCCTCGCTCAAGTCAGTTACCCCAAGGCCCTTCCTCATCACTGAAAGGCTGGTTCCGGGATCGCCGTAAACCCGACGTGCTTTCCCGGCAAAAATCATTCTCCCTCCCTTCTTTGAAAGTCAGCCTGGGAATTCTCTCAGTGGCCTCGAGCAACCTGACCCAAGGTGCTCCGGACCCAACCTTTGCCTATC
>JASFWU010000293.1:0-3912 GCA_050049035.1 Akkermansiaceae bacterium
TCGCTCAAGAGCGTCCTCGAGAACGAGGGTGGCATCGATTTGTCCGGCTTCCGTCTCCTTGATGCTAGAGCGATCTCCGCTGACGGCCGCTACATCGTCGGTCGTGCCCTGAGCCTGACGACGGGACCCCAGACCGGCTACCTTGCCAGGATCGTCCCTCCATCTCCCGCGCCGCCGCCGACTCCTCCGCAGACCTTCCAACGGTCCGCCACCTCGCTGGCAATCACCTGGCCCTCCAACTCACCCGGCTGGATTCTTGAGGAGTCACCTTCGCTCGACACCGGGAATTGGACGAATGTCGACCCTTCCGAGATCGAGGATGACAGTACCAACAGATCCTACGACCTTTCCTTTGGCAACCGACAGGGATTCGTTCGCCTTCGCTACATCGGGCCCTGATCGTTGGGCCCCATCAAGATACGCCAAGTATACAAAAGGTGACCTCTTCGAGTTCGTGACAATGAATTCTCAGTCGTTCGCAAAGGAGAAATCGCCGTCGTCCGCTTTGCGGTGACAGCGGATGCAGCTGTTACTGTTCACCTTGGAGGCGTTTCCGACCCGATCGAAGCGAGAGAAGAACCAGTCGCCTGAGTCTTCTGAAAAGCCGTCGACCTTTTCCATGACGGTGATTGCTTTGAGGTCGCCCTGGTCGTCGTGGAATCCTTCCTTCACCACGATGCTCCCGTTGGGAAGAGATCTCATACCTGCGAGCGCGATCCCGTTGGCATAGAAGCGGACGTAATCACCGTGGACGCTGTCGCCTTCGACGAGTCCCTCCAAACCGGGAGGGCTGCTCCAGGTGTTGAAGCCCTGGATCTTTTGCCAGAGCGCTGCAGCGCGTTGGTCGTCGGTCAAGGGCGCAGGCTTCTGAACTTCTGGTTCAATAAGTGTGCTTGGTTCTTCAGGGGGCGCTTTTTTGACAACAGTCTCCGGGGTTGTTTTTACTTCCGGCTCCTTTGTTGTAGTTGGCTCGTTGGAGCAAGCCGCGAGGAGAAAGGCGGACGAAATCAGAGAGGCGAGTGGTGCAGAAGTTTTCATGAAAAATGAGGGTTGCTTTCCTAACAACACCCTTAGGAAGCAGACCGGCTTCGGATTATTCCGAAAAATTTCAGACCGTTTTCGGGCCGTTAGAGAAACACCAGGACAACCGCGGCACACAGGCAGACTGCGCCGATGAGTCGGGCGCGGAAGACGGAGTTTCCCTGGGCCCGTTCGTTGTTCGCAAAAAGATGGCCGAGCCACCAGACGGCCAGGACACTCCAGAGTCCGCGGGTGCTGTAAATGACATTGACCGCCGTCGCGTTGCCAAAGAGGCCCAAGGTGGACACAAGAATGAGAGCCTGGAGAGCGATGAAAAATGCCCCAAGATAGAGCGGTCGTTGTGAGACGGTGGCCTCAGGAAGGGCTCGCTTTCGGAAGAGGGGGACAAATCCGAGGGAAAGCAAAGCACTCATGATCATCACGAGAGGGAGGAATCGTCCCACCCCCCAGGCCGGCGACCAGGTCATGACGAGCACATCAAAGATGGCGTAAGAAGCGGCGGCCGAGAGAGCAAGAAGGACGGTTCGGAGAATGTGTTCGTGATGGCTTTCTCCCTTGCGATTGAGAAAGCCAAGGCCAACGCCACTCAGGACGGCTGCGATCCAGAGAGGAGGCGGGACCGAGCCGGCTCCGAGAAGGGTGGTGAACAAGGCGACCAGCACGACCTTGGAGCCCATCACCGGAGTGGCCACCGAGACGTCGCCGATTTTGAGCGCGAGAAAATTGAGCACCTGGGCGAGAACAAAGAGCACCGCTACCACCAGCGGTTGCCAAAGGAGGGAAGGACGAATGGGCTCACCCCCGAGGGGCCACAAGAAAAGAAAGAGAATGGCGGTGGCGGTATTGCATACGAAGGCGGTGCGCCAGATATCGATCCCGCGTGCCGAGGCCTGCTTCAAAAACAGCGCGGCAATGACGTAGAGAATGCTGCTGGCCAGCGGCAGGAAGAGATACACGCGGGTAGGTTAGTGAACTTGGTGGCAAACCAAACAACGAAAATCGAAGACTCACACTCCGATATCCTCGTTCCAAAGCTCCGGCTGATCACGGATGAAGTCTTGCATCATGCGGATGCAGTCTGCGTTTTGCCGAACTTCCACTTCCACGCCATTCGATCGCAGGTGATCTTCCGCGCCCATAAAAGTTTGGTTCTCACCGACAATCACTTTGGAGATTCCGTAGAGGAGGATCGCTCCGCTACACATCGGACAAGGCGACAAGGTGGTGTAGAGTTCGCACTCGCGATAAATCGATGCGGGTTGGCGTCCGGCATTTTCAAAAGCATCCATTTCTCCGTGAAGGATCGTACTTCCTTGCTGCACGCGGCGATTGTGACCACGTCCGATGATGCGATCGTGATGCACGATGACGCTGCCGATCGGAATACCTCCTTCGGCCAAACCGGCACGGGCTTCTTCGATCGCCGCTTGTAAAAATTCCATTTTCACTTTGGCAGAATGCGCTATCTTTAGGGGTCAAGCCAGGGAAGGATCTTGGTGAAACCACACCTATCAAAACAATGCCAGAAGTCAGACTCTCCGGGACTGTCCTGGGCCCCGATGACCCCTCCCGCTCTGTTCGCGCCAAGCTCCTGTTCCTCCTCTTCAATGCAGGTTGGGACATTTCCAATGCCAATGGCCGCCAGACCATCACCCTTTCCAACATTGAGCAGAAGATCAAGGAGTCGGATGCCTTTGTCTTCACACCGGGTGCTTCCCTTGAGGACATGTTCAAGGCCATCTCGGTTTTTGTCGGTTATCAAACGCTCGACAAGTATCTCTCGGGGAAGCCCACCGTGATTCTCAATGATGATGCCTCCTGGGCGCCCTTTTTTGACCTCTTGTCCTGCCTTCGTGCCCAGGGAACGGTGAAGCAGGACTTCCGGGAATTCCTTCTCAACGCCACCAGTCCGGAAGACGTGGTGAAGACGCTTCAGCTTGCGATGGATGGAGAGTTCCCTGATCCCGGCCGGGACATTGCCTGCAACACCAAACTTCCCACGGCTGACATTCCTCCGCCATCAGATTTGATCGGAAACGTGTGCGTCTTCTGCTCGGCCACTCTCGAGGACCCTTCGTACATTGCCGATGGCGAGGAGCTCGGACGTCGTCTCGCACAGGATCGATTCGGTTGTGTCTCGGGGGCCGGGCGTTCCGGAATCATGGGCGCGGTGGTGCGGGGAGCGGTCGAAGCCGGTGGATGGACCGCCGGGTCCAACATTCCTCACATCATCGAACTCGAGGGCCTGCCTGACGGGCTTTCCCAGTTCTGGCTGCGCCATGACATCTACACCCGCATGGAGGTCATGATCGAGAATTCCAACTCTTTTGTCATCTTCCCGGGTGGAGCGGGAACCGTGCAGGAGCTCTTTGCCCTCATGATTTTCAAGCATCAGAAGAACCCGTTGATGGATGACAAGAAGGTCGTGATTTTCAATCGACCTGATGACACGGGTCGTGGGTTTTGGGATTCCCTGCTGCCTTTGCTCGAGTCCACTTGTGAGCCCAGCGACTATGAAGTTGCCACCTCGCTTGACGAGGTCATGGGACTGCTCAACGAGCATGCCGGTGAGGTCCAGCCGGTCTGAGCTTACCGGGCCTTCGCTTCATTGGCGATTTTCATTAATCGCGCCACCGTTTCGGGTTCGTGCTCGGCGAGGTCGTTGGTTTCGCCGGGGTCCTTTTCGAGATGATAGAGCTCGGTCTGCTGTGATCCCTTGTCGAGGGTCTGGTAGTAGTGCCGCATCTTTTTCAGGCCGGGGAGCCTGAGCTTCCACGGACCTTCGCGAACCGCCTGAAGCTCACCGTCGTTGTAGTAGAGGAATCCGTTTCGTGCTCCTTTCTTGCTTTTGCCCAGCCAAAGGTCGCTCTG
>JASFWU010000294.1:0-3910 GCA_050049035.1 Akkermansiaceae bacterium
GCCCGAGTCGGCACTCTCGAACCGCTTCACCGCATCCTTGAAAAAGACCAGGGCGCCGCCATCGACTACGCCTATCAGGAAATCCTCACCCGACTCCCGACGGCCGAAGAAAAGAGCGACGCCCGCATCATCGTCAACAATACCGCTGAAGGAATGGCCGACCTCCGTTGGGCTCTCCTCAACAGCAACGAATTCCGTTTCCTGCCTTAACCCACTCCAATCACCTGGTAACCCAATAACCCAATCACCATCCCATGTCCTGTAACGATTACCAAGTCACCCGCCGCCGCGCGCTTCAAACCTTCAGCGCCAGCCTTCTTGGCATGCCCGTCAGCCGTCTTCTTGCAGAAGGCAAAGCCTCCAAGGCCAAAGCCGAGCACGTCATTCTTTTCTGGAACAGCGGCGGCATGAGCCACCTCGATACCTGGGATCCCAAGCCGGGCCGCAAGGTGCAGGGCGAGTTCAACCCGATCAAGACCTCGGTCGATGGCATGGAGATTTCCGAGATCTTCCCACAGCTCGCCAAACAAATGCACCACGGCGCGCTCATCCGCTCGATTGCCGGAACCAATGGTGACCACGGCCGAGCGCAATACGAACTCCAGACCGGCTTCAACCAGTCCCCCAACATCATGCACCCGGGACTTGGGTCCATCGTGGTTCACGAACGCGAGCCTCTTGGCGACCTTCCGGCCTTTGTCAGCATCAGCGGGCAGGCTTCCCGCTCGGGGTATCTTGGTCAGCAATGCGAGGCCTACTTTGTCGGTCGCCCCGGTCAGAAAGACCCCTACCTTTCCTTCCCTGAAGGTATCAATCACGCCCGCGGAATGCAGCGCCTTCAGATTCTCGAGAAGATGAATCGTCGCACCGCGGCTAAGACCGGCGCCGAGGAGTTGAAGGCCTCACAAACCGCTCTCAAGGATGCCGTCGCTCTCATGGAAAGCCCGGCTCTCAAGGCCTTCGACCTCAAGGAAGAGAATCCCGCCACGGTTGAAAAATACGGTGATACCGAATTTGGACGCGGCGCCCTCCTTGCCCGACGTCTCGTTGAAAAAGGAGTTCGCTTTGTGCAAGTCAACCGCGGCGGATTCGATAACCACGGCAACATCTTCGAAGCGATGCGCAACCACGGCGCACAAATGGATCCCGCGATCGCCTCACTGATTTCCGACCTCAAAGCGAACGGCAAACTTGAGAAAACCCTCGTGGTCGTTCTCAGTGAGTTTGGCCGGACTCCCCGCATCAACGATGGAGGCGGACGCGACCACTGGGCCCGTGCCTTCAGCTGCATGATGGCCGGAGGCGGCATCAAAGGTGGGAGCATCATCGGAGCGACCGACCCCGACGGCATCGAAGTAGACGAGCGCCCGGTCAAAGTGGCCGATCTTCACGCCACCATGTGCCACGCCCTTGGCATCGATCTCGACAAGGAGCTCACCACTCCGCAAGGCCGCCCCATGCGCCTCGTCCGCAAGGAAGCCCAGCCGATTTCGGAGCTGTTTGCGTAAACGTGGCGGAGACCTCCGGTCTCCTTGCCCGGCTCAAGTTTCAAAACCCAAAGTGGCTTCGTCCCACTTTGGGTTTTTGTTTTCCGCCAAAGAATTCAATAACCCCCCAGAAAAATAGACAGCCCGACCGCACTCGCTCAGTATCATTCCCGATGCTTCGGTCACTCTGTTTTCTCTTCCTCATTTCCGCGGTTCCGCTCGTGGCTCAGGACGCCCGCAAGGTTGAACGTGGCTCGATCATCGAGGACCGTGCGGCTCGAAAACTCCTGCAGGCCGGAGATGCCCGGCTCGAGCTGGGCGAAAATGAAAAGGCTCTCGAAATTTGGGAGTCGGTGGTGGAACGCTACCCGCGCAGCCAGGTCCGTTTCGAAGCTCACCTTCGCCTCGGCGACCACCTTCTTCAAGAGATCAAGGATTTCGACAAGGCCCGCGTTCATTTCGAGGCAGCGGCTGCCGAGGCCAACCAGAACGACGAAAGACGCGCCTACGCTTTCCTCAACACCGGCACCTGCTTTTACGAGGCCGGCAACTACGGAAAGTGCTTCAGCATCATGCGCGATGTCATCGCCCTCTTCCCCAACTCACCCGAAGTCAACGAGGCCTACTACTACATCGGCCTCGGTCATTTCAAACTCGGCCACTACAGCCGCGCCATCGAAGCTCTCGAGAAGGTCGGCACCGTGTTTTCGAAGGACGATTCCCAAATCGAAAAGGTCGAGGCCGGGAAACGTCTCTACGTCAAAATCGACGATCAGGACTTTGCCATTCTTGAGCCGGGAACGCAGGTCAAGGTCACCTGTCGAACCAAAGGTGGCGATGAGGAATCAATTCTCTGCGACCCGCTCGGTCGAAACGCCCGCATCGTCATGGGCCGCATTCCCACCAAGCTTGATCAGGCTTCGCCGAACAATGGCATCCTAGAAGTGCGTGGCGGAGACCAGGTCACCGTGACCTACACCGACGCCCACACCGCCGACAAGAAGGTCGACGAGAAACGTCTCAAGGAAGTCATCGTGGTCGGCAACGGAGTCGCCCGCATCACCGACGGATCCTACCTCCATGATCTTCCCGCCGCCGTGTTAGGGAAAAGCCTTCACCTGCAAATCACCGACGCCGATCACGACACCACCGACGGACCAGACAATGTGGAAGCCACGGTGCAGATCTTCCGAAAGAAAACTCCCGACGAAATCGATGAGGAACTGGCGAAAGGAGTCGCCAGCGGAGAGCTCGTTGAAGGGCCCGACGGCGAAGACCTGAAGTCCAAAATCGATCCCCTCCTCATGGTGCGTTCTCTTCCGGTGACCCTTCGTGAGCAGGAACAAAAGGGCACCTTCCGTCTCGCCCTTCCCCTTCGGCTCGGAGTAGCCGAAGGCGTCATCACCGGCGAGCCCGGCCAGACCATTCGCCTCGTCTATCGAGACGAACGTAACCTCACCGATGAAGCAATCATCCGGACTTCCGAAACCAAGATCATCGAGGGCAACCTCGGCGAGGTTCGCGTCACCCGCACCGACATTTCCAACGAAGAACTCCGCCTCAAAACAAAACTGCAAACCGCATCTGCCCTCACCGAAGTTGGCAATCGCTACAAGGATTTCGGATTGAACGAGAAGGCCAACCTGAAGTATGCCGAAGCCCTCGACGTGTGCGAGGAGATTCTCGAGCAAGCCCGCAAAGCAGGCGGAAAGCTGCTCGAGGAAACCTATGTCCAGCTTTGGCGCATCTACTTCGCCATGGACAAGCTCGACCTCGCCCTCGGCATGAGCCGCCGTCTCCTCAGCGAATTCCCCACCAGTTCTTTTGTCGATGAAGCGATGCTTCAACAGGCCCATGTCGAGCGAAAGCGCGAAAATTTCCCTCGCGCCATCAGCCTTTACTCCAGCATCGCCAAACTCCCCGCCAGCCCGCTCAAAGGTGAAGGGCAGTTCTTCACCGGTGAGTGCTACGAAGCGATGGCCTTGAAGGCTCCCGCCGCGCAATCCGGCCCGCTGTTTGAAAAAGCCTTCCTTGCCTACCAGAAGGTCTACGAGCAATTCCCTGATTCCGGTCGCGTCGGCGATGCCGTCGCCAAGATGGCCGCGTTCTATTACAAGAAAGAAGACTACGCACGCGCGGTCGATGTTTTCGAAAACGTCCTTTCCGACCACCCCGACGCCAACTTCCTCGACGTCATTCTCTTCAACTACGGGCGCTGCCTCTACAAACTGGACCGCAAACCGGAAGCCCGCCGGAAATTTGAACAACTCATCCGGGATTACCCCGAAAGTGAAATCGCCCCGGAAGCCAACAAGATTGTCGAAGCTCTCAAAAAAGCCGGCTTCTAAAGAGTTCGAGCAACAGGAATCACTCCGCTCCAGCCTTCAACTCCCTGGCCAACCAGGCCCGGGCGTAGTTCCAGT
>JASFWU010000160.1:0-6494 GCA_050049035.1 Akkermansiaceae bacterium
GATCCCGCACATTGCGAAGGGAATTCTCACTTGATCCGGTCCACTCGCAAAAAGGCCCATCGAACGAACTCCGAATTTTCAATCTCATTCAAAGTTCCCAAAAAAATCGATCTACCCGGAGCCCCCCTGACGACTGTCGACAGCCTTTGCACTCCGAAGTCCGGCATCTCGATTTGTGATATTCCCTGACCAAAGGCATTTCGCCTCAAAAGACGCGATTCCTCCACCTCCGCTTTGACAAGCAAGTTCCCCTCCTCGGTTAACCAAACCCGTCCCTGAAAACTTGTTCCGAGATTCTGCTCCTCATAGCGAGGGGCATTGTATGAAAACCTCCTTGCGGCCAACATCATCGGGTGCCTGTTGATATTGAACCTCGGGCCCGAATCCAGAGACCCGGGGGGATTATAGTCAGAAGGATGAGTGAATTCAGTCACCTCCTTCAGTGTCAAGAGAGACGCTTCGGATGATCTCCCACAAAGATCAACCACTTTTCGAAACGCCCCTTTTTCCAATCCATCCTGAATCGCAGGGTAGATTCGATCACCTTTGAAGCGACGTCGAATCCCGGCCGCTCGTGGAGCCGGGAGTGAGATCACTTCATATCGAATGCCAAACTGGGGAACCATCTTGGGTTCGGGTTTCGGCAATACTTCTGTTGTTCTGGCGGTGAGAAACACCAAACGAGCAAGGCCTCCTTGATCTTCCTCTCCCACCTTCCCCAAAAATGATACCTCCCCGGATCCCAACACGAGATTTGACCGTGACAGATCGAGACTCATCCGCGGCATGACGGCGACACAAGACGTTTGCCCCCACAGATCATTGTCGACCCATTCCACAAACCGAACATCACTTTCGATTTCGATGAGGCCTGAGATTCGATTGAACCTCGGCACAAACCTGCTGGACCATCCCAACTGACGACTCTCAAAACAGGTGGGGCGTCCCGGTTGATAAAGCTCTTCAAAAGCACCCAAGGTGGGAGGCATCCAAACTCCTCCTGCTGGCTCGTATTCGGTGGGATAGAGCGCCTGCTTCCCATCCGCGATTCGGACCGCTTTTCCGGACTGTACCAGAACCGATTGGAAAAGGACCTGCTTCACCTCCTCTTCAGTCAAGCGCGCGAGAACAGTCCGGTAGATCTCTCGATCATCGGATCCTGTCCTGAGCAACCCGTTCAGGTCCTTCGACGGAAACGAAAAAACCTCAAGAGTGAGATCGATCCTCTGAGGAGCGATTGCCTGATCACCCTGCTTCAAATTGAGCCCTTGGAGGCGGGCCAGGGGATTCCACTGGGCCAAACAGGTCTCGGCAAGCACCCCAAAAAGCAGGATCAACCAAATGCCCCAAGAACTGTCACTTCTTCTCTGCATCACTCCCAGAGATCGTCAAAAAAACCTGCCAAATCGAGTCCTTTTGATCCGGAGACTTGGAAGGATTCGCGAGCGAACCTGCCAGGTGGGGCTTCTCCAAAACCACCGTCATTGCGGTCTCAATTTTCTGCCGTTCAAACTGAGGTAACTTGATCTTGGCTTCATCCTGCCCCCACTCCACTGCGCTTTCGAGACTGGTATGAGAGAAGGTGAAACTGGTGGTGACAGCGTCGTCCTGATTGGGAATCGATTTGACCAAGAGCTCCACGACCTCGCCTAAGATCTCTCGCTCGAATGACCTTGGTGTGGCCGGATTAATGAACTTGTCATAGTCCTTGAAGTCCTTAGGCAAGGCGCGGGGCAGTCCCGATAAGACGGGCGGATCGTATTCCGTGGGATAGATATATTCACGCCCTTGCTCGATGACGAAAGGCATTCCCTCTGAACCACGGATCTCCATAAATTTTTTGAGAACCACCTTTCCGTCATTTAGATTCTTTACCAATTCCTGATAGAGTATCTCGTGGTTCTTTCGCGACCGTTTCATTTCCGCGGCCTTCAAAATGGGGACCGAGAAAACCTCCACAGTGACCGTATAGTTTTTCTCGTCTCCAGAGAGACTCGGCTTTTCTTGCGCTTCATCAAAAAGAAGCAAATCCTCTTCAGCGGTGGCCGGCCCTACACACATCAGTCCCAGCAAAATCAAGTGTTTCATTTTCATCATTTTTCCGATTTTTCACGCCCGGTCAGGAACACGAACCAGACGCGTTTCTTCTTCCCGCCTTGCACCTGACGAGTTGGTGACATTGTCGTGATCAAGGTGGGTTTGTTGGGTTTCAGGACAATGCCTCCCTTGAACGACTCAACGGAAAAGCGGGGCATCTCAACCATGCCGAGACCTCGCCCCAGTTGATCCCGTTTGATGAAACCAACCTTTGAATAAGTGAACCGGACATCCCATTGCTCCTCACTCTTCGCCGCTTCCAATTCGATCATTTCGCCAGTATTTCTGGTTTCCCAAGAAGGGGACACCAGAGGGATCGGGAAAGGACGGACGCGGTAATGGGGAATTCCACCCAATCCTCCATCTGGAGAGAGTAGAGTCCCCAACCCATCTCCTGGATCGTATTCAGTCGGATAAATCTTCTCTTCGATTCCCTCGGCGGAAACCCAGATCTCGGGTGTTACCTTCAGGAGATGCAAGGATTCCTGGCGCGCCGCTTTGGCGTCCACTTTCTTGATGATCCGACGATAATTCTCCTCGCTGCCATGCTTCCCTCGTAGCAAGCTGGCGGCATCCTTCACGGCCAAGGAAAACACCTCGATGGTGCACTCAAGCTCTTCCGCGTTCACCGCCGAGATCCCAAAGATCGCAAAAAAAAGAGATACCAGACGCTTCATGGCCTTACTCCTTGGATTCTGAAATGGTCACAAAGGCCAACCAGACTTGCTTCTCGCCCTTCTCAGGCTGAAGAGCCGCGGGCGGTGAAATTGAACCCAACAGCGTGGGCGAATCTAGCTTCACCTCGATGCCGGACTTCACACTCTGAACGGCGAAGCGAGGCATCTCAGCTTTGGCAACGCCCTGCCCCCATTCCTCTCGACCGAGATGACTGACAAGAGTAACCGTCATCCGCAAGTCCAGATGCCCTTCACCGGGATCACTCAATTCGAGCTCCATGGTCGTTCCGACACTCTTGGTCTCAAAAGCAGTTGGGTTCGCGGGGGTCACCAGGCTCTTTGCGACCTCCAGATTTTCAGCCAGATCCCCGATGTCGTTTGGCAACTCTGCAGGATCATATTCAGAGGCATAGATCATTTCGCTGATCTCTTCGACCGTGGTGGATTCTCCTTCGATGGCGCGAACCATGAGAAAATCCTCAAGGCCAACCTTGTCCTTTTCCACTCCTTTGACCAACGCCTGGTAGTCTTCGGCATTACTTTTAGGGAACCTCTGAACAAAGCGTTTTCTGATCCTTCGTAGTTTTGTTGTTTCTTTTTGAAGTGTCCATGCGGGATATCGCTGCCGTCCCTTTGTCTTTGGATAACGCCGGATTGCCCTAAAAGGTGAACTCAAAGGAAAGGAATCCATTCACTCCGGTCTGGGTATCAAGTCCAGTGGTGACTCCACCGGCGTGTCCCGCCCCCCGGTTGGCCCGCGCCCAAAGAACATACTCCTGGTCCAGCAAGTTTCGCACTCCACCCCGGATCGTCATGCGTTCGTTGATGCGATAGTAGCCCACCAGATCGAGAAGAAAGAAGTCATCGGTTGGCGGGAGGTCTCCCGTGATGTCCGAGGCCGATTTGGCGGCAACGTATGTTCCGGAAAGCTCGGCACCCCAGTCGCCATCGGGATCATCATAACCGATCCAACCGACCGCTTTCCAGGGTTCGACCGTGTTGAGGGGACCATCATCACTTTCTCCTTCCGACCAGGCAAACGTTCCTCCTGCCCGGAACGCACTTCCGGTCCATTCCGTCTTCAACTCAATTCCATAGACCTCGGCATTCCGGGTATTTCTGGTGGTCAGCACGTTGAGGCCATCGATGACCTCGCCTGTCGGGACATTGTTTTCGAGAAAGCTCCCGAAGCGGTTGTAGTAAATGGAGGTGGTCGAATTCCAGGGACCACTTTGGTGACGCATTCCCAACTCAAAGGCATGTGAGTTCTCCGCCTCTAGGTCTGGATTGGGGAGAACAATCGAGACGGCGTCGGGATGAACAAATACCCCCGCCAGCTCCTTGGCGGTCGGATTGCGAAACCCACGAGTGTAGCTTCCAAAAATGGTGAATTCATCAGAAGCCTCGTATTCCAGGAGGAGACTCGGTGAGACAAAGAAGTTCTCATAGTCCACCGCTTCGACCTTGCGCTGGCCGATCAGGCGTCCGAATTGATCAAGAACCGGAAGAGCGGTTTGATCGAGGAATTCCGGGGTGTTGGTGGGGTTGACCTGGTAGAATTGAAAACGAAGGGAGGGAGTCAGGGTCAAACGGTCGGTTAGCGAGATCTCATCGACCAGTGAAAGGGAGTGATCCCAGACAATGGAAGGAGCAAGATTGGGCAGATTGGTGGCAGGACCATTGTTGTCCTGGCGATTCAATGAACCCGAGATATCGCTCCGGGCTCCCTGGTATTGATAGGAGAGGAGATGGCGATCGAACTCTCTCACCGCGCCAAGATTCAGGCCCACCCGATCAGTCAAGTACGAGAGATCATTGACTCGGTTTCGTCGATCTCCTGTCAGTGCAACGACATCCTGAAGGTTGAGATTGGAGGACTCGGAGGACTGGAAGTAGGCCATTCCGGTCAGACGGTCGGCAAACCAGTTTGGATTCTCCAACTCGTATTCAAACTCGAGACTGGCCCGGAATCGACGTCGTCGCGAATTGCTGGTGGCGTTCTCCGTTCGTCCAACCAGCGAATCAACCTCGATGCTGTTCAAATCCGTGAAGGCCTTGTTCTCAAAGTAGTCGATGGTGGGAATGACCGTCCATCCGTCTTTTCGATACACATTCTTCCAAACGACCGCGTGGCTTTCGAAATCCGCCGGGTTGGCCGGGATCGCACTGTTGTTTTCCAGCTCGTGTCCGTTGCGATAGCTGTAAACCAGACTTGAGGCAAAGGTGCCATTCCCCCACGCCCCGGCGAAGCGCTGGTTGAGACTGCGATTGTTTGACGAGTAGGTGCTGGTTGAGGTGAAGGCTTCCCCATACAAGCTGTCACCGAGGAGGGTAAACGGGCTCTCGGTTTGCCCGGCCACCGAACCGGCGAGAGATCCGCTTCCCGGTGCCGCCGACTTGAAAATGTCGATTGAGGAAAAAACAGCGGGATCAAAATAGATGCGCCCCGGTCAACCCGAACCTTCGAAGGAACGTGCCACGAAGTCATCGGGCTGGGGAATACCGTCGACGAGAATCTGAACACGATTCCCCTGCAATCCCCGGACGTTGATTCCGGCACTTCCACCTTCGAGGTAGGGCACCAGAGCATCGACACCTGCGACATCGAGCGGAACGGAAACCCCTGGCTCGCGTTGCAAAGCATCCGGCAAGGTCACCGCACCCCGGTTGAGCAGATCGGCGGCCTTGATCCTGGTGGTGCTCGTCCGCACCTCGGGGTCCTTGACCTCGATTCCGGTGATCTCCACCGCATCCAGCTCCTGGACCTCTTCCGAGCTTCCAAAAGGAAGACAAAGAGCCCCCAGGATGGCACTTTTTTTCAAGTCCATCGGTCGTCTCCGCAGGATTGCGCGACTTAACGAAGATATTTTTCAACCACCTTCAGGGTGCTGGCCGAATCAACTGTTCCGCCCTTCTCGACCTTGCGGGCGAGGGAGTTGATTTCGGACATGAGGCGGTTGGCGCCAATCCGGTTGGCATAGCGGATTGGCTTTTCGGATTCGGAAACCACCGAGTCCCAGGAATCCCTGACGGTCTTCCAGAAGGTGTGGGTTTTCTCCCAATGCTTCTCGGCAATTTCAAAGCCTTCCTTTCCCGTGTCGTCGGTGATCCGCTTGTAGTGATTCAAGCCGGCCTCAACACAGAGGAACTGGCGCTCTCCATTGCGCGATACAAGCTTGCGGTTGTCCTGCTGGTGCACCCACCCGTCCGGAGTGATGATGTGATGATTCACCACCACGAGAAGATCGTAATCCTTGCGCTTGGAATAGTCGCGCCGGGGAAGCGGACGGGTGGAAAGCTTCGAGGTCCAGGTCGAGGTGTTCCCCATGTGAACCCAGGTTCCCTGAGCCTTGTAGCGCGGGCTGTCATCGGTCTGGGTGACAAACTGGGTCCAGGTGCCCTTGGTTTCTTCCAACGTGTGGACCACGGGGAGCCAGTTTTTTCCTCCCTCGTAATTCAAACTACGGGAATCCTCGTACTTCCAGATCTGGGCCCAGTGCTTGATCACTTCGGGGCCATCTCCCCCGTTCACCACAAGGAGATGTTGAAGGGTGATGGCTTTGCCGGTGTCCTCAACCAGTTTGACGAGCTCCTGCGCCTTGGCCTTCTAGGGAACCTCTGATTAATCGCCAAGCGTATTTGATTTCGTTAGACTCTGGGGCATGAGCCAGATGAGTTTTGCCGAGATTGATTTTGGGAGCCACCGGAAGGTGACGCGCA
>JASFWU010000172.1:0-6137 GCA_050049035.1 Akkermansiaceae bacterium
CTCCTTGAAGGAGAATAAGAGCAGCGATATCCCGCATGGACACTTCAAAAAGAAACAACAAAACTACGAAGGATCAGAAAACGCTTTGTTCAGAGGTTCCCTAGGGCTTCTTCAATTCATACCCCTCGGCGAGGGAAACGGTCTCGGTGAAGTTGAACTCGACCTCAAAAGCCCCGGCCATTGACAAGATGGCGGCGCGGTCCTTGGCGAATTTTTGATCATCAGCGATGGCGGCGAAAGGAAGCGCTGCACACGTGAGAGAAGTGAGAAAAAGTTTCATAACGATCTACGGGCGGAACCTAGAACCACGGTCATCTAACCGCTTGCGCTGGATTGCTTGATCTTTGTGACCGGTTGACATCGATTCAAGCGAGAAAGAGTTCAGGTCCTTTTCCAAAGTAGTTCCCAAGGCGAAGGGCGTGTTCTTTGGTGATGGATCGCTGACCACTGAGGATCATGGAGCAGAGGGAAATCGACTTCCCCAGAATACGAGACAGGTCGGATTTGCGAAGCTGGTGCTCTTCAAGAAGCTGTTTGAGCAATTGGAGGGCACCGGGACGTTCTTCCGGTCCTTGATAGCGTTCGACAAGAACACGGAGAAGAGAGAGAAAATCGGCTTCATCAGGTCCCAAGGGACGCCGGAGTCGCTCTAGGCGCATGATCTCACGGTGTGTCCGTTCGAGAGCCGCTTGAGTTTGAATCACAACCGGAGGGAAAGCTCTCACGAGAGAAGGAAAGGTGACTGGGGTGATTTCGGGAATCGAATTGATTTTGTCGTCCATCGTTGGGTCTGAATCGGTTCGATGATGAAACTAACAATCCCTCGCAGGCCTGGCCCGCGTTCCCTTGAGGATCTTTAGCGCTCGATTACCTGGCCTTTCTGCCGCTTGAGAAACTGGGACGGCGTCATTCCCCGTTCCTGGGCGAAGGCTTTGGAAAAATGCGAGAGCGACTGATAGCCAACTTCGAACGCCACCTCGGTCACGTTGAGATCACTCGCGGAGAGCATTTCTGCCGCCTTCTCAACCCGCAACGCACGAAGATGGAGAAGCAGGGTCTTTCCGGTCTCTTGTTTCACCAAACGACTGAGATAAGGCGGAGCGCATCCCACATCCTTGGCCAGCTTGACCAGATCAAGAGCCTCGTCGATCCTCCCCTCCAACAAGGTGAGAGCTTCGCGCACATAACGATGAGCATTGGACTTCACCATCGTGCAAAAGAATCGCGGCTCTTCCTGGGGCTTTCGGAAAAGATGGAGAGCCAAAACCTCGAGAGTCTTGGCGAGGAACCAAGCCTTTTGAGCCGCCGGCTGCACCGGAGGAGAGCAAAGATCACGAATGGCTTCGCGGTCGCGATCACTCCAACGTCGCAAAATCCCGAGATCGCGTCGCATCAAGGGCTCGACCGGACCAAAAACCGCTTCCACTGACGAGACCGGCACCACGAAGACCAGAAAGTCGTGCCCTGTTTTCGAGGCAAAGCGGGTCGCGGACATCAGTCCGGCAACTTCCGGAGTCGAAAAGAGTGCGGTGGTTTGTGGCAAAAGCGTCAGGCGTGTTCCCGCCGCCATCACCAGCCCCTCGCCCGAACGATTGATGACCAAATGCAGCGCTCCAGGCCGAACCACTTTGCCCCAGCTTCCGGGGCTACCTGCAGAATCGGAGGCATGCCAGATTTCAAAATCCAGCCGTCCCGATTGGCGATGGAGACTCCTCAAATCGATGCAAGACCTTAATGAGACTGAGTCGCATTCGCAAATGAAATTCCGATTTTTAGTGGATTTGGGAATTTTTCATCGTGGAAAAGTCTTCGCTCGTCTAACAGCGTCCCCTAGCCTCCCCGCGTGGCCAGCGAAGACCAATCGGATCAACTCCTTGCAGCCTATCGCGCAAAAACCCGGCAAGACGCTCCGCCCGGGCTTGTGAGAGCCATCAGCCAGCGTTTGAAACGATCGCGGGAGATTCTACCGCGGGCCGTTTGGGCCTGTCTCGTCTCATCGATCGGCCTAGCCGCCATCACTACCCTGCTTCTCCTTATCGTGGGTCAGCCAAGTCCCTCCGACACCCGGGAACTGAACCCACCCAGAATTCAGGAATTGGAACGCGGGCTATTCGAATCGACCGCCCAACATCCCTTGAGATGACCCGCAGCCAGCTTATTTTATTGGTGATTGTGAGCGCGGGGTTATCGGCAGGCCTGACTGCCTGGGTCGCCCGTGCTCTGGCCAGGGAGCCTGAAGCCGTTGCGGCAGAACCGGAGGTCAAAGGAGAACAAGGTGACTTTCACAATTGGCTTCACCAGCAGCTTGAACTTACCGCCGACCAGAAAGAAAGTTTGGCTCCCATTGAGAGGAGGTTTGAGGCCGAGCACGCCCAACTTTCCGAAGCCCTTGCGGAAGCCTCGGCCGAACTGGCCCATGCCCTCGGCAACCCCGGCGAAACGGTGGAGAGTCTTCGTCCCATCATGACCAAGCGGCAGCAACTGCAGGCACGACTTCAGGAACTGACCGTCAAGCACCTGCTGGAGAAACGCGACCGCCTCACCCCGGCCCAGCAAGAGGACTATCGAAAGTGGGTTCACGAGAGCATTGGACACGACCATGGCAACTGATCTCACCTTTCCCGAATCTCTTGGAGAAGTTCTCCCCCCCCTCGCCAGCGGGGACTCCCTGCCTAAGGCGACGCTTGAGGAAGGACTTGAAAAACGTTGGCTCGAAGCCGCTCAACGAGGGGATCACGAAGCCTTTACCCGTTTAGTGGAAGCCCACCAGGATCGCATTTACTCCCTCTGTCTGCGCCTTCTGTCATCACCCGAGGATGCTGCGGAAGCCTGCCAGGACACCTTTGTTCGGGCCTTTCATGCCCTTCCCGGTTTCCGCCCCCACGCCCGCTTTAGCACCTGGCTTTACCGCATTGCCGTCAACCGTTGTCACGATTTCTGGAAGCGGGCTTCTTCCCGCTTGAAATCTCGATCAGCCTCCCTGACCGGCACCGCGTTGCAACTCGCGGCTCATGAGCAGTCACCGGATGATCGGGCTGATTGGAATGACTCGCTCCAGGAACTTGACCGTGCCCTCCGGGCGCTCCCCGCCCGCGACCGGGAAATCATCATCCTTGTCGGCGTGGAAAACCTGAGTCACGCCGAGTGTGCGGCCATTCTCAAAACCACGCCCAGAGGGGTTGAAGGACGACTCTATCGCGCACGGGAAAAGCTCCGCCAGATTTGGAGAGGACCTGTCCCAAATTTTCCCTTCTTTTTCCGTGGGGAGGCGTCCTAGGACTCGTTTGAAAGAGAGATGAAGTTTCCGACTCACCTTCTTTCCCTCTTGCTTGTTGTTCCGGCGGCCAATTCGTCGGCCCAGGATTCGCTTTCCAACCTTTCAACCCTCCCCGAAGTGGAAATCACCGGCAAAGCCGAGAACACCCTTGGGGAAGTTGCAGCCGCCTCGACCGGTCAGGCCAACAACGAGGAGCTGAGCCAGCGGCCTGTTCTGCGACGCGGAGAGCTCCTCGAAGTGATCCCCGGGTTCATCGCCACCCAGCATTCGGGCGGGGGGAAGGCCAACCAGTATTTCGTCCGCGGGTTCAACCTTGACCACGGGACCGACTTCTATGTGGGAGTCGACGGAATGCCCGCCAACTACCGCACTCACAGTCATGGTCAGGGGTATGCCGACATCAACTTTATTGTCCCGGAATTCATCGAACGCCTCGATTATTTTAAGGGCCCCAACACCACCGCTTTCGGTGACTTTGCCAATGCCGGCGGAGCCAATTACCGCCACTACAATGTTCTTCCCGGAGGACTGCTTTCGCTGACCTACGGATCCTACGACTTTGCCCGCCTGCTCGTCGCCGATTCCTGGGGAGTGGGAAGCGGAGACCTCTCATTTGGTCTGGAATTTACCCACGAGGACGGCCCATGGATCCGCGGCAACAACTACCATCGCTACAACCTCTTCGCGAAATATCACGAAGGAGACAACGATGACTTCTGGAACATCACCGCGCTCAGTCATCGGGGCGACTGGAACTCGTCGGATCAAAAACCGGCCCGCGCGATTGCAGCCGGGACGCTTCGCCGCTTTGGAACGCTCGACCCCACCACGGGCGGCGACACGACGCGCCACAGCCTCTCGACCCAGGTGCAGCGAAAAAACGGGAACGCCACCACAAGCCTCAAGGCCTGGGCGGGCTACTACGATCTCGAGCTTTACTCCAACTTCACCTACTTCCTCAACGATCCTCGTGGAGATCAATTCGAGCAAAGCGAATCACGCTTCTTTGCGGGATTCGACCTCACCCAGCACCGCGACTATGAAATCTGCGGTCTTCCCAGTCACACTTCCTACGGTTTTCAATCGCAAAACGACTGGATCGATGACATCGGACTTTATCTCACCCAAAACCGCCGCCGTTTTGACACGGTTCGTCAGGACGATGTGTTTGTCGGGAGTTACAGTCTCTTCATTGATCACGAAACGAAATTCAACCCATGGTTTCGGGCCGGATTTGGCCTGCGTGGAGACCTCTTTCATTTTGACGTCAACAGCGACCTCGCCGCCAACTCGGGAAGTGAAACGGATGCCATCCTGAGTCCCAAACTCAACCTCGCCTTTGGTCCCTGGTGCAAAACGGAATTCTATCTCAATGCGGGATACGGTTTCCACAGCAACGATGCCCGAGGCACCACCATCACCATTGATCCCACCGACGGAATGACTCCCTTGAATCCGGTGGACCCACTCGTCCGCACCAAGGGAGCCGAGATCGGAGTGCGCACCGCCGCCATTCCCGATGTCACCGCAACCCTCAATCTCTGGTATCTTGAAAGCGACAGCGAGCTGGTTTATGTCGGTGACGGAGGAACAACGGAAGCGGGTGATGCCTCGGAACGTTGGGGAATCGAAGCGGCTCTCTACTGGCGCCCGGCCGACTGGTTCACCTTCGATGCGGAATACTCCTGGACCGACCCCCGCTTTGTGGGAGTGCCTGCCGGACTCGACCGCATTCCCAACTCCATCGAACACACCCTCTCCACCGGCTTCACCATTGGTCACGAAGAGGGATTGTTCGGCGCGATGCGTGCCCGCTACTTTTCGGCCCGTCCACTCAACGAGAGTGGCTCCGTGGAATCGCTCGACAGCTTTATCGTCAATGCACGAGTGGGTTATCGCCGCGAAAACTGGGAAGTCTCGGTGGATGTCCTCAACCTGTTCGATCAAGATGACCGGGATATTGAATACTTCTACGAGAGCCAACTCCCCGGCGAGGCGGCCGGAGTGGAAGACGTCCACTTCCAGCCGATGGAGCCACGGCAAGTCCGCCTGAATGTGACCTATCGGTTCTAATATCAGATCGATCCCATCAGGCAGATCAAACCGGTTAATCAATCAAGGCTATTCCGCTTCCCGCGTGGTGGCGGTTACCTTCATGAACTTCTTTTGCTCGTTGGCGTCGACGGAAACGACGGCATTTGCCGGTGAAGTGGTTTCAGCAACCTCGGCCGTTGGATCGGTTTCGTTGTTTTCAAGGTCCGCACTCTTTTCGACCTTCACGATTCTTGGACGTGGCGAAGCGAACCTAGCATCGGCTTGAAATTTTCCTCCCGCAACCCGGACATTCTCAAGATTGGTATCCAGCTTGGCAGCGTAGAGGTCCTGCTGGTCGACCAGGAGACCGACTACGGCGACATTTCTCCAGTCAGCCGCGGGAGTCTTGAGAATACTCACTGAGTTTCCACCCACCAATCGAAAAGGTCTTTGAAAACTATAGATATCGAGCGCGTTTAAGTCGTACTTGAGTTGATGGGAAGCATAACTGATTCCAAGGGTAACGCGCTGGAGAGTTGCATCAGAATCCAGGCCCCAAATCAGGTGCTCGATCAGCAAAACTTTATCGGTTGGCACTACATAGCTTAACGAATCATCGTCTAACTTTATGTTAACCGCCTCCACTTCAGCTTTCACGAGCGCACCCATTGCAAGTGAGACCCCCAACCCAATTGATAATTTTAGGGAACCTCTGATTAATCGCCAAGCGTATTTGATTTCGTTAGACTCTGGGGCATGAGCCAGATGAGTTTTGCCGAGATTGATTTTGGGAGCCACCGGAAGGTGACGCGCAGAGCCAAGTTTC
>JASFWU010000295.1:0-3876 GCA_050049035.1 Akkermansiaceae bacterium
CCCATGCTCCCGCCATGAAAGAGAACATTGCGGAGGCTCTTGGAATCACTCCAGGCGAGGTGGGAATCAAAGCCACCACCAACGAAACGATGGGCTTTGTGGGACGGCGCGAAGGAATGGCGGCCTTTGCCACCGCACTCGTGATCCAGTCTTCGTGGGCTGAAAAACTCGAAGCCTGATCGCTACAAGGCGAGATCGTAGCTTCGACCGCTGCGCCCTTCCCGCCAGTGCATGAAGGCCCGGTTGGCCACCGCGACACCTCCCGGAGTCGGGTAGTTCCCGGTGAAATACCAATCACCCGAATTCGGAGCATTCACCGACGCGTGAAGATTCTCCACGGTCTGGTAGATCACTTCGACTTCGCCGTGCCAGTCGATATCCTCGGGGTAAACGATGCTGGCAATCTCTTGTGAAATTTCGTCGTCGGTGAAACCCTCGTAGAGTTTCTGAACGGCATTGCGTTGATCCGCGGGTTCCTTCTCCACCTCGGCTTTACAATCGAGGTAGACCTCCTCGATGAGTGCGCTGTTGTTCGCACGCTTCAGGAGATTGATGGTGGCCTGGAAGGCAATGAATTTCCCCATCTCTGACATATCGATGCCGTAACAATCGGGATAGCGGATCTGCGGAGCGGTCGAGCAAATGACAATCTTACCCGGTTTGGTGCGGGCGAGGATTTTGAGGATGGATTGCTTCAGGGTCGTTCCACGGACGATGGAGTCATCGAGCACCACAAGGTTTCCTCCTTCCGGCACAATGCCGTAGGTGATGTCGTAAACGTGCGAGACCAATTGGTTGCGTCCGCTTTCCTGGGAAATGAAGGTACGCAGCTTGATATCCTTGTGGGCAATCTTTTCCCCCACCGGCCAGTTGCGCATGATGAGTTCGTCGAGCTTGTCTTCATCGAGCTCGCCTGCCCGCATCGCGCGAAGCATGTCGTCGTGCACCAGCTTGCGACGGTGCAAGCGGAGCCCGTCCATCAAACCGTAGTAAGCGGTCTCGGCCGTGTTGGGAACAAAGGAGAACACCGAGTTTTTGAAATCGTTGCCGATGGACTCGACGATCTGATCGACCAATGCAGCCCCCATCGCTTTGCGTTCAAGGTAGATCTCGGGATCGTTTCCACGGGAAAAATAAATCCGCTCGAAGGAACAAGGCGTAGGAACGGTGTCGTCGGAAAAGCTCTCGGTATGATGCTCACCGGTATTTTTTATGGTCATCACGGTGCCGGGATCCAGCTCGGTGACTTGTTCTTGTTCCGCTTCAAAAACGGTCATCAAGGGAACCCGCTCGCTGGCAAAGGCGATGACCTCATCAGTCTCGTAGTAGAAGCACGGGCGAATCCCGTGAGGATCACGCATCACGAAAAGGTCACCATTTCCAACCACTCCGGAAATGCAGTATCCCCCGTCCCAACCGCGGGCGGAATCAGCGACGATTTGAGCCAGGTTCAAGCGCTCGGAGATTTTCTCGGCCGTTTGATCGCCCGGGATCCCTTCATCATCGCGAAGCGAGCGGTAGATGTCGGTATGGGCCTCATCGAGATGGAAACCAATCTCTTCCAAAACGGTCTGGGTGTCGGTTCCAAACACCGGATGCTGACCACGATCCATCATGCGCTCGTTGAGCTCGGCCGCATTGGTCATGTTGAAGTTCCCCATCACCATCAGGGTGCGGGTCGGCCAGTTGCTGCGGCGTAGATAGGGATGACAGGAACCATCATCAAACTGCCCCGAAGTGCCGTAGCGCAGGTGGCCCATGTAAACATCGCCGGCGAAGTCGAATCGCTTGCGCAAATCAACCGGGTCATCCTGATCGATCAATCCCTTGCGGTGCTTCTTGGCGAGGTCCTTGAGTTCGGTCCGGAAAAGCTTGGCCAGCGAGTCCTTCTTGGCATCACGACGGCGGAAAATGTAGGGCTGTCCGGCCGGCATGCCAATTTTGGCGCAACCAATTCCCACGCCATCCTGACCGCGGTTGTGCTGCTTCTCCATCAGAAGGAAAAGCTTGTTGAAGCCCCAGAGGGCGCTGCCGTATTTGTCCTGGTAGTAGGCCAGCGGCTTTTTGAGGCGGACGACCGCGATGCCGCATTCGTGGGTGAGAGGATCGCTCATCAGGCCGAAGCAGATTGGGATTTCACCGTCACTGTGACTCCGTCCCCCTCGCGGATTTCTCCGAGCACCACTCCGCCGGGTCCGACCGCGCAAGCCGCCTCGGCATCTGCCGGATCAACAATGGCCACCCAACCGATTCCCATGTTGAAGGCATTGAAGCGATCTTCGGGATCGGTGTGCTTGAGGAGCTTTTGCACCGGCTCGTGATTCCAATAAGGAATCTCCAGATCCGCGCCCATACCGCGGAAGAGGCGTTCAAGATTTTCCGGCAATCCCCCGCCGGTGATGTGGGCGTAAGCCCGCGGGACAATCCCCGCTTTGCCAATGCCTTCGGTGACATCGTGATAAAGACGAGTCGGAGCGAGCATGGCCTTGATTTCGTCCTCGCTAAATTCGTTTGGGTGATCGGCCATGATGCGACGGCAAAGACTCCAGCCATTGGCGTGGAAGCCATCGGAGCGATATCCGACGAGAACATCGCCGGGAGAGATGGTGTCGGGCTGAATGAGGTTTTCTTTTTCCACTGCTCCGATGCAAAAGCCGGAAAGCTCGACGACATCCGGAGGAACAAGCCCGGGCATCTCGGCGGTCTCGCCTCCCGCGAGGATGCAACCGCAGCTCTCCAGGTAGTCACACATGCCGGAGATCAATTTTTTGATCCGCTCGGGGTGGAGTTTTTCGATGCCGATGTAGTCGAGAAAAAGAAGTGGGTCACCGCCCGTCGTGATGATGTCGTTTACGCTCATCGCAACCAGATCCTTGCCGGCCTCGGCTTCCATTCCGTATTCCAGGAGGAGCTCGAGCTTGGTCCCAACGCCGTCGCACCCGGTGACGATGACCGGGTTTTGATAGGCGCTGAGGTCAAAAGCTGCCGCAAATAGTCCGAATGAATTGTGGAGCTGCCGTTTTTTTTGCGTCCGTTGCACGTCCGCCTTGATTTCGTCCACCAAGGCCGCGGCGGCCCGGGTATCAACTCCTGCTTCCTGGTAGGTCACCGATTTGCCCATGCGCGCCTCGGTTGTAGTCTCCCCCACCGAATCGTCACGCCTTTTTCCTCGTCATCGCCCTTCCGCCAGCCGAATGTGAACAAAACACCCCGAAACTCCGTCTATCACAGCATGAAAACGATATTTTTGCTTCTTCTGACTGCAACGGCGTCGTTCGCCGCTCCGAAATGGCAGAGCCAGGTCAACGTCCCCGGAAAGGGCGCCCTTAAGAAGATCCCCCCGGTCAAGCTTTCCTACGCCATGACCTGGGACGGACGGGTCAACGCCGGGAGCTTCAACCTCCTCTTTGGCGAAAAAGACCCGCGCTATCCCAAACATTTCCTCGTCCGATCCTACGGTGGCAGCACCGGCTGGGCGCATGCTCTCTTTCCCTACAAGTTCAACTACACCAGCTTCCTTCACCCGAAGACTCTCCGTCCCATCATGTTTGTGGGAAACGAAACCGAGCGCAGCGAAAGCGATGCGCTCAGCTACCGCTTTAGCTCCAAGGGTGTGACTGGAACGAAAAAGAAAACCGAAGACGGCGTCACCCGGACCCGAACCACCAAGTTTGACTACCCCAACCCGCTCGATCTCTTCGGCGGACTCCTGCAGATCCGCAGCATGCCGCTGAAAAAGGGTCAAACCGTGGTGATGCCATTTCATCCCGTGGCCACCCCCTACCTCGCCAAAGTCAAGGTGCTCGGGCGAGAGGTTCATCGGGGACGGAAGTGTATCAAGCTCGATGTCGGCCTTCAGAAGATCAATCCGGATCT
>JASFWU010000296.1:0-3863 GCA_050049035.1 Akkermansiaceae bacterium
CAGAAATGGCCCTTCCCCAGGGTGGCTCAAAAAACTGGTCGAACGGGTTTCTCCCTGCCTTCTACCAAGGCACTGCACTTCGCCCCAAAGGATCACCCATCCTCAATCTGGAGTCGCAGCCTTTCAAGTCGCGAGCCCACCAACGGGCGGCCTTGGATCAACTCGCTTTCTTGAACGACCGTCACGCCAGCCGACACCCCGAACACGCCGACCTCGCAGCCCGCATGGAGTCGTATGAACTGGCTTACCGGATGCAAATGGAAGTCCCCGAAGTGGTCAATCTGGACAAGGAGCCCGAGTCCATCCGGGAAATGTATGGCCTCAACAACAAGGTCACCCGCGACTTCGGACGCCAGTGCCTCCTTGCCCGTCGTCTTGTCGAACAAGGAGTCCGCTTTGTGCAGATCTTTGCCGGAGGCTGGGACTCGCATGATTATCTGGAACGCGGACACTCTTCGCGGATTGCAACAGTGGACAAGCCGTGGGCTGCTTTGATCAAGGACCTGAAACGTCGAGGCATGCTGGAGGACACCCTGGTGATTTGGACCGGAGAATTCGGACGCACGCCTGACAACAACATGCGGGGAGGCGTTTACTCAATCGGCCGCGGACACAATGCCGACGCGATGAGTATCGTGATGGCCGGAGGTGGCGTCAAAAAAGGAGCCGTGGTCGGCGCGACCGATGATCTCGGAGCAACCGCCATCGACAAGGTGCACCCCATCCGCGACTTCCACGTCACCTTGCTCCACCTCCTGGGGCTCGATGACAACAAGCTCACCTATTTCCACGGCGGCCGATACAAGCAGCTCTCGCAATTCGGAGGAACCGTGATCAAGGATCTGCTGGCTTAGCTTTTTGCCGTTGCCAGGCGTCGAGCCGGAAGGCCGGACATGCTGTGATGGGCAAGAAGAAACAGGACCGTGAAAAGGGCCTGGGCTACCATGGCATTTCGGAAAAAGAGATAAGTTGGAGGGAGTCCCGGAAGACCTGTCCAGAGGGCTTGTCCGAGAGTTGCCAGCGACTTCGGGGCGTATCCCGGGTCCATGGCCCAGCTCAGGGTGTTGGTAAGAACGTAAAAGATCAACCCGGCGAGAAGCGATCCGCTAAGGGTGCGAAGCTGGGACGACTTTTGAAACCAACGGGCCAGTCCCAGCATGGCTGCAAAGCCGAGGACCGGAACCCAGAGTTGGGCTCCCAGGCTGTAACCTTGCATCAGATTGGTGATGGGATAGGTCACCAGCCAGACCGCCGCCGGGAGAATCGCTCCGCGCCATCCGTAAAAGGCCATCCCGCAAAAAAACAAGGCGGGCAAGGGAGAGAAGTTCACCAGAGAGTCGCCCGAAACCGCTCCAATGAGACGGGATGCCCCAAGGACGACGAAGAAAACGGCAAACGGAAGGAAGCGCTGCATGGCGCGAGATTAACCGCTGATTTGGAAAAGAAAATTCCAGAGTTTGCCTTCCTCAACAGCCTCAATCCCCGCTAGCTTCGGCAATGCTCAGGCGCCTCTCCACGACGTTCTTCCTCTTCGGCTGTCTTCTTTTCCTCCCGCTCCTTTCCGCCAGACCCAACGTGATCGTCTTCCTTTCGGACGACCAGGGCTGGGGCGATCTCAGTCATTCCGGCAATCGTGATCTCAAAACACCTAAGATTGATTCGATTGCAGACGACGGAGCCAGCTTTGATCACTTCTTTGTCTGTCCGGTCTGTTCCCCGACCCGGGCCGAGTTTCTCACCGGACGCTACTTTCCGCGTTCCAATGTCTACTCCACCTCCGCCGGTGGCGAGCGTATGGACCTCGACGAAACCACCATCGCCGACCTCTTCCGCAAAGAAGGATATGCCACCGCAGCCTTTGGCAAATGGCACAACGGGATGCAATTCCCCTATCATCCCAACGGTCGTGGTTTCGATCACTTCTATGGATTTTGCAGCGGACACTGGGGAGATTATTTCTCTCCGATGCTCGAACAAAATGGCCGCATCGTGAAAGGCGAAGGATTTTGCATCGATGACTTCACCGGCAAAGCTCTCACCTTCATGGAAGAATCGGTGAACGAGAAGAAGCCCTTCTTTGCATACCTCCCCTACAACACCCCGCACTCGCCGATGCAAGTTCCTGATTCCTACTGGGAACGCTTTGCTGACAAGAAGCTGACGATGAAGGACGGCAACAATCACCTCCGCTGTGCTCTCGCGATGTGTGAAAACCTCGACTTCAATGTCGGGCGAATTTTGAAGAAGCTCAAAGATCTGAAGATCGACGACAACACCATTGTGGTCTGGTTTCACGACAACGGGCCCAATGGCCCTCGCTGGAACGGAGGATTGCGCGGCAAGAAAGGCTCGGTCGACGAAGGAGGGTGCCGCAGTCCCCTATTCATCAAATGGCCTGATCAAATTCCCGCAGGAACAACGATCGATCGGATCGCCTCGGCCCGTGATCTTCTACCCACGCTTTGTGAGTTGGCAGGAATCAAAGCCCGTCCGGAAAAACCGCTCGATGGAAAGAGCCTCGTTCCTCTTCTCAAAAACTCAAAGGCGGTGTGGGACGACCGCGTCTTCATCAACCAATGGGACAGTCGTTTCAGCGTCCGATCACAAACGCATCGTCTCGATCAAAAAGGCCGTCTTTACGAGATGACCACCGACCTTTCGCAACAGAAGCCGGTCAAGGATGCGGCAGTCAAAAAGGAACTCGAGAAAGCCCTGCAACAGTATCAGAAAGATCTGCTTCCCGGTTATGGCAAGGCTCATGAAAATCGTCCTTTTGTCATTGCGCATCCCGGTTCTCCGATGACCCAACTCCCGGCCCGCGATGCCACTGCCAGTGGGCAAATCAAACGTTCCAACCGATTTCCAAACGACTCCTATTTCCTCAATTGGACCCGCGTTGAAGATCAGATTACCTGGGACGTTCTCTCCGGTGACTCGGGCGAGTATGCCGTCACGATCTATCACGCCGCGGCTTCGTCGGGCGCCAAGATGCGTCTTGGTTTTCAGGGAGAGGCTCTCGACTTCACGATCGCAGCCGCGCACGACGTGCCCGTCGTGGGGAAAGCTGAAGATCGCTTCACCAGAATGGAGTCCTACACCAAGGACTGGAAAGCCCTGAAAGCCGGCACCATCACACTTGAAAAGGGTCGCGGAACAATGACTCTCAAAGCTGTCGAAATCCCCGGCAAGGAAGCTCTTGAGCTCCGCCTGATCACGCTTGAGAAAGTACGATAAAACCTCAATCGCGTGGCCAGGCCACATGCAAGTGGGTTGAATGACCACGATCACCGGGGCCCAAAGTTTCAGTAGCACCCAGCTTGCGACAATCGGCAAGGAAGCGTCGCCAATCAGGATGGCTCCAGCTGATGCGCTGGCCGTTGAGAGTATCGATGTCGAAGGCTAGTCCGGAGTAGTGCCGTGAGTTTCGACTGTGGGAAGCTCCCGCGAGAGCCGTGACGCGGAAAGTGTAACCCTTGTTGGTCAGGCGCCGCATTCCTCGCAGCATGCGGGGATTCAATCGGACCGATCCACCCGGAGCATTTCCGTAGCAGCTCCTCCGGGCCGGACGCCCTTCCGAGGCTTGGTTGATGTTGTCCCAGGCACAGGCACCATCCCGTCGTCCGCTGATTTGGCAATGCAACCAGGCCACCTTTGGGTCTTCTTTCAAAGACCGGGCCGCGGCCGTTCCGCCCCCGGAAAACACCCCGCAACCGGGAAGACTAAATGCCACTCCGAGAACAACCAGAGTCAAAGGAAGAACCAAACGAAATCGATTCATGCGATCCAGCTTGCCGTCTCAGATTTGATTAGCAATCATTGATTTTACAACAACGCAGAGGACCGTTTGCAAAAGAATCCAGTTC
>JASFWU010000044.1:0-12506 GCA_050049035.1 Akkermansiaceae bacterium
CCCCAAAACCCCGGAGGTGAAATGATTCCAGCATGGGCTTCAATGATTTCAGGTTTTGAGCATTCCCATGTGACCACAACAGAGTGGGCCTGCCGGGCTTGGCCGGTAGATGAAAAACGGCGGTTCTCATCTCTTCCGAACCGACCATGGAAAATCCACGTCGATCTTCAGGATAAGGGGTGCCGGGCGGTTGAAAGATGATTTGATCCGCCATGAAGCAGCCAAACATCGAGAGAAGAAAATAGATGCCTGCGAGACTGTAGAGCGGGCGCTTCCACGACCATTTTCCGATGAGAAGCGTTTTCCAATTCACCAAGGTCAAGTTAGTTGGAATTCGTCAATTCGACAACGCACGAAAAAGGCGACTGCCAGCCGACAGTCGCCTTTGAAAATGAGTCACGAATGACTGGTCTCAGCTCTCCTTCGCGTCGGGCAACTCCTTCTTGTTCTCGAGAACCTTATCGACGAGACCGTAGGCCACCGATTCCTCGGCGGACATGTAGTTGTCACGATCGGCATCCTTTTCCACCTGCTTGGCGGTTTTGCCGGTGTGATGTGCCAGAATGTCGTTCAGACGGCGCTTCAAACTATACATGAATTCCACGGTGCGCTCGACGTCAGCTGCCGTTCCCTGTGCTCCTCCGCTGACCTGGTGAATCATCACGTGGGAGTTTGGAAGACAGAATCGCTTGCCTTTGGTTCCTGCGGTCAACAGCACCGATCCCATGGAGGCACAAATTCCGATGCAGTAGGTGTTCACATCACAGGTGAGGAACTGCATGGTGTCGTAGATTGCAAGACCGGCGGTCACCGACCCACCCGGCGAGTTGATGTAGATGTGGATGTCCTTTTTGGGATCCTGCATCTGGAGAAAGAGCATCTGCGCGATGACCGAGTTGGCCACCCCGTCGTCAATGCCGGTTCCGATAAAAATGATGCGGTCCTTGAGAAGGCGCGAGTAGATGTCGAATGCCCGCTCGCCCCGGCCATCGGATTCGATGACGGTGGGGATGTAGTAGTTGTTTTGAGGAGTGGAATCTCCGGATTGAGAGCTTGGAGTCATGAATTATTCTTTCTCAGTTTCTGGTTCTGTCTCGGTCACGGTCGCGTGCTCCACCAGAAAGTCAATGGTCTTACTGAAGAGCATGTTTTGGCGGATGTTTCCGAGCTGCCCGCTTTTCTGAAGCTCTTTCATGTATCCCTTCACCGGTTTTTTGGCCTGTTTGGCCATCATGGTGACCCGCTGGAGAACCTCGCTGTTTTCCACCTTGATGTCCTCGGCATTGGCAATCTTGGAAAGAAGGAAGTTGGTCTTCAGGCTGTTCTTGGCCCTGGCACCTGCCTCGGCAAAAAGGCCTTCCTGGTTTTCGGTCACCTCCTCTTCGCTCATTCCCCGTTCCATGCCTTCCCGGACCATGGCGTCGGCCTGTCCCTGGGTTTCGGACTGAAGGTATTCCTCGGGCACATCGAAGTCGACGGCCTCACCAAGCTTGCCCAGCACGGTGTTAATTTTGATTTCCTCCTGCTGGCGCTTCATGCGCATCTCGAGATCGTCGGTGATCAGTGCCTTGATGTCTTCGAGTGTTTTTCCGGCCTCCACTTGATTGGCGAAATCATCGTCCAGCTCCGGAAGGGTCTCTGACTTCAGACCGGTGACCGTCACGGAAAAGACCGCTTCCATATCGCGAATCGCCTCGATCGGAAAATCCTCGGGAAGGGTGACCGTGATTTCCTTTTCATCGTTGGGCTTGCAGCCAATGAGTTCATCGGTGAAGCCGGGGAAGAAAGCTTCATCTTCGAGTTTGATCCAGTAACCCTCGTTGGAAGCCAGGGGTTTGGCTCGCTCGCCTCCGACTTCATCGAGGGGTTTTCCATCGATGGTGGCGGTGTAGTCGATCACGGCAAGGTCGCCTTGTTCGGCGGCCCGGCCTTCAATGTCCTCGTAGTCGGCGAAACGACGGCGAAGGTTTTCGAGGTTTTCGTCCACCATTTCTTCGGTGACGTCTACCTTTGGAATTTCAATTTCGAGACCCTTGTATTCGGGCAAGTCGAACTCCGGGGAGAGGATGAGGGAGGTTTCAAAAGTGAAGGTGCCGTCGGGGTGATGAACGACATTCTCGGGAGTCTTGGCATCGAGAACATTGAGTTCCTCGTTTTCCTTCAGGGCCTCCTGGAAGCTGTTTTGGATGAGTCGGCTCTCCAGTTCCTGGGTGATGTCGCCCCCGTAGGATTTTTCGATCACTGACTTTGGTGCCTTGCCGGGGCGGAATCCCGGGATCCGGGCCTGGGTGGTGAAGGCCTTGAGAACCTTGTTGCGTTCAGCGGTGACCTTGTCGGCGGGGACCTCGACGCTCAGGGTGGCGAGGCAATTTTCTTTTTTCTCCAGACGGATGTTCATGGGATCGTCAGTGTTGTGATTTCAGCGGGACGGGACGCTAGGGAGGAACTGGAGGCAGGTCAAGGGGAGGGAACGCGATTTCTGAAAACAGCTGTGACCGGAGGAATGAAGGCGTTCGACGGGTCATTGATCTTGACGGGGGCCGACGGTGGCGGCGTAATCCGGTCGCAGAAAACCTGCGATCTTCGACTCATGCGACAATTTGTTTTTTCCGGTAGAGCTGTAATGACCCTTTTGACGGGGTTGGTGGGATTCGGGGCTCCTCTGGTGCCAACTGTTCTTCCGGGACAGGATTTTCTCAGCGAGACTCCGGAGTTTGATGATCGTAAGATCACCGCGGTCCAAATCCGCTACCGCGGGGCCAAGACGGTCAACGAGGCCAAGTTGAGGGCAAATATGGCAGTCCGGCCGGGCCGGCCGTATTCCCAGGCGGTGCTCGATGAGGATATCAAGACCCTTTACGCCAGTGGATTGGTCGATGATGTCCAGTTTTTTGCGGAAGAGGTGACCGGCGGGGTGAAGGTGATTGCGGAAGTGGTCACTCGTCCTCTCATCCGCGGGTTGGGATTCGACGGAAATTCAAAGTTCACCGACGGGAAACTGGCACGTGAGACAAAGGTCAAGGTCGGCCAGATCCTGAGCGATGCCGAGATCATCCAGGCCCGACGTAATCTTATCAAATATTACGAAGGCTATGGTTATCCGAATGTCATCATCGATCACCGTCTTCAAGCGACCGGGAAACCAGGATACGCTGACCTGGTCATCCTGATCACGGAAGGGCAAAAGAGCGAAGTTCGCCGGATTCGTTTCGAGGGAAACCGGGCCTTCAAGGATGCTGATCTTCGCAAAGAGATGACCACCAAGGAAAAGGGATGGTTTGCCTTTTTTACCAAGTCCGGTCGCATCAACGATCTGGTCCTCGACGAAGACATCGACAAGATCAAGGACTTCTATCAAAGCCGTGGCTACTGGAGGGCCAGGGTCGGTTCTCCCAAGCGGGTCCCGACAGGAAAGGGAGATTCGGTTGATTTGGTCATTCCGATTGTGGAAGGCCCGAAATACATCGTGAACTCGGTCAATTTTCCGGCCATCAAGGTCTTCAAAAAGGAAGAGCTTATGCCGGCCCTCAGTCTGGTCGCGGGGATGGCCTACTCCTCGAAAAAAGTTCGCGACGATATCCGGATGATCCGCAGCTATTATGGATCGAGAGGTTACGCGGATGTCGCCATCGTTTCAGATGTCCGCGAGACGGAGGGTTCGAAGGTGAATATTTTTTACCGCATCACGCCCGGGGGTCGAAAGAAGGTGGGACGGGTGAACATCCAGGGGAACATCACGAGCCAGGACCGAGTCGTCCGGCGGGAGGTCCCGATGCGACCCGGTGAGAATTTCAACTCGGTGGATCTCGATACCACGCGCCGTCGTCTCCAAAACCTGAACTACTTTGACAGCGTGCAAGTGAGCAGCTCGAACAGTTCGAGGAAAGGTTTTCGGGACGTCAACATTCTGGTCCGTGAGAAGCGGACGGGTTCGGTGAACTTCGGTCTGGGCTTCAGCTCGATCGACAACGTGGTGGGATTCGTCAACCTGGAACAAACCAACTTCGACATCACCAACTGGC
Source organism: Akkermansiaceae bacterium (assembly GCA_050049035.1). Classification (GTDB taxonomy): domain Bacteria; phylum Verrucomicrobiota; class Verrucomicrobiia; order Verrucomicrobiales; family Akkermansiaceae; genus SW10. The sequence continues at coordinate 4,023 of JASFWU010000044.1, forward strand.
GGAGCTTCACCGGAGCCGGTCAGCGGTTCAGCGTCAGCCTGCGTGCCGGTGCGGAACGAACCGACTTCCGGCTCTCCTTGGTGGAACCGTGGTTCATGGGCAGGAAGTTGTCGTTGGGAACCGAGCTCTATTACCGTGATCTCCTTTTCCTCAGTCCTGAGTTCGACCAAACCAATGCCGGGTTCGCCGTCTTCCTTCGTAAGCCGGTTGGCCGGAGGGCCTTCATCAAGGGAGAATACCGCATCGAGAACGTCGAGGTGGATCCCGATGTGAACACCTCGCCTGTCTTCATGATGGAGCAGGGCGAGTTCCTTCGCAGTGCCTTCACCCTGAACTACGTTTACGACAGCCGGGATAGTAACCAGCTGCCGCGCAGCGGGCACAAGATCGACATTGGTTTGACCTACGCCGGCGGATTCCTGGGAGGGGATGTGGACACCTTTACGGTCTCAGCGACCGGCTCGAAGCATTGGAACCTGCCATTCGACACCATCCTCACGGCCCGGGGAGCGGTCACTGTGGTGGATAGCCATGGTGGCAACAACGGCATCCCGATTTTCGAGCGGCAGTTCCTTGGAGGGGCGAGGGACGTTCGTGGATTTGAATTCCGTGACCTCGGTCCCCGCGACAACACCGGACCAAATGCCACCAATGAGGTTCTCGGTGGAGCCAGCAGCTTGTTTGCGTCGTTGGAGCTTACCTTCCCGATCGTGGAAAAGGTGCGTGGCGCGGTCTTTTACGACATGGGTATCGTGAGTGCCCGGTCTTGGGACTTTGATACCAGCCAACTCGCCACCGATGTGGGATTGGGCCTGCGACTCGATCTGCCAATGGGCCCGCTGGCCATCGATTATGCCATTCCACTCGAAATCCCTGATCCGCTCGCGGATAACGGCGGCCAGTTCAACTTCTATCTGAACTACCAGTTCTGATCTACGGAGTTCTCTTCCAGTTTCCCATGGGCCGTTCCTCGATCGGGACGGCCCTTATTTTTTTGGATCTTTTCCGGGGGGTACCGGTCGAAGACGCATGATTACCTTGGTTCCAACCTTGGGAAGGTGCTTGGGGTTTGCCTCCCACTGGAGCGCGTAGTTTTCCTTCAGGTGGATGCCGGGCAGGCAGAGCAACTCGTCACCAAAGGTGGAGAGGCTGATGACACTTCCGCTGTTGTCGGCGAGGTAAACCTTCGGAGCACCTTCTTTCCCGTATAGGTGCGAACCGGCAAAGAGAAAGCTGGCGAGTTGTTTTTTGCTATCGCGACGCGGGGGATCCTCGGGGTTTGCTTCGTAGTCCACAAAGGAAACGAAGTCTGAGATCGGGCGCTCGGTTACTTTTCCTTCCTTGTCGGTGATGACGAGGGAAACGGTCGTGGAGTGGCCCCGGGGAGGAATGTCAATCCAACGGGGGGTCTCCTCGGAGCCGACCATTTTTCGCATGGCGGGATTGCCGGGCTTGGCCCCCAACAGGAGGAGTGCGGTATGGATGTGGCTCGGTTTGCCCTCCACCCGCAAGATGGATTCGTGTTCTTTTGTTTCCTTGGTGCAGGCAATGAACTCAAGAGAGCCTTCGGTCAGACAGATTGAAGCGGTGACATCGATGGCTTTCTCTTCGAGATTCACCTTCACCCCCGGAAAATTGAGTGCATCGATGGCCTCCTTGGTCGGCTTTGGTTCCTCGGCCAGAAGCGGGGAAATCAGGAGAAATGGGAGAAGGCGTTTCATTTAGTTCAGGGTGCGGAGTTCGACCTCTTTGGTGGAGGTCTCGATATCCTTGATCAGTTTTCCCAACTGATCGATGACCTTTTGCAGGTTCTTTTTCTCCCGATGCGCGAGTAGTTCTTTTTCGAGCTCCTTCAAGCGGGGGATCATGGGCTTTGCGGCCGATCCGTATTTTGCAAGGGCATTCAAACAGCCCGGTATCCGTCGGGCCTTGCCCCAACGGTGGATCTGCAACACCTCAAAGCACAGGGGCATGCCTTCTTTGATCCGGTGCTTGGCAAGAAGGTTCAGGCCGGCGAGCCGAATCCCGTCGGCAAACATAATCCCGCTCGGGGCTGGATTGGCAACCGCGTCATGGATGGCGGGGAGGAGCGGTTTGATTTCATCATAGGTCAGCTTGTTGTAGAGGTGTCCGACTTCTCCGCGTGCCCTGCCATCCTGATTCTGAAGTCCTGCGATGACCGCCTGATTGAGGAGCTTGCGATCCACACCGTCGATCGATCGCCGCAACATGCGTCCGAAGACCGAGAAGCTGAGATATCGTTGTTCCATCCCACGGGGGTCCTCTTCAGTCGGGCCCCGGGCGATCATCTTTAAAAGGTCGGGGAGGGCCACAAATGCCGGAGCTCCGATTTTGGCGAGAGCCTCGGCTGCTTCGATGCGAAGCCAGAGATCTTTGTGCTTCAGGTTGGCTCTCAGGGCATCAACCGCTTCGGCGCTCGGTTGCTTGATGTGTGCGAGGGCCTGGCAGGCCCCGTATCGGGTTTCAAGATCGGGTGAAGCGAGCATCTTGATGAGCGTCTCGTTCGGGTTCAGGTTTTTGCGACCCAGAGTCATGGCCGCTCTTTCACGAACAATCGGGGACCAGCGGCTGAGGAGTTTCAGCAATTGAGCTTCACTCAATGTGTCGTAGGTTTCATTTCTGAATTTATTCGACCAACCTCGTCCGTCAGCCACCACATCGGCTGCCTGCGATGCATTGAGTTGCGGGATGGCGGGGTCTTCTTTACCGGTCAGATGAATTTTTTTAAGCGGGCGGGCGTAGGCGAGCATGTAGGCACCGGTCGGGTCCCAACTGGCGTATTTGTCATGACGGGCATCGGGAGGCCCAAGGTGCACAAATGATCCGTCATGAGTGCGGGCGAGGTCGAAATACCAGGCGCCAAACTCCTTCATCCAGGCACCGGTCGCTTGCGGGCCGGACAGTGAAACCCCGGGGATGGACCAGGCAATGTTGAAGAAGTTTCCGGTGTGTCCGGTGTCGCGTTCCGACCCGTGGGAAGCAAGGCTCATCCTGGAAAAGAACTCGGCGCCCTTGGGCTCGTTGTTGAGGTGGAAAAGAACCGCGGCCATTCCGCACTTTCCGTTGTCCTCGTGGGTTTGATACCAGGGCTGGTGGTCGCCGTAGGGGACGGCACCCTTGCCAATGTAGAACCGGAGGAGTTTCAAACTCCGCTCGATGGCTTCGGAGACGGCGGTGTCATTGGCCCCGGCTTTTTTGGCCAGAATGAGGCTGGAGGTGAGCGGAAGACCGGGCGCGTTCATCATGCCGTATCCCACCAACCGACCGTCATCGCCTGCGAATTTGTGGCCCCAGGAGCCAACGATGCTCTGGCCCTTGGCTGCCTCCAAAGCGATTCGACGCATACCGGAAACATAAGAACGGTCGCCGGTGGCCATGGTGTATTCCGAGAGGAGCATCAGAACATAGCCGTAATACCAGGTGGCCATGGAATCGGCTTTGAAGGTGGAAGCCCACGCAGCCTCTTGTTTGACAAGTGGATGAAAGGAAGGATCACCGCTGGCCAGCAGAGCGAGGGCGTTGAGCGAACGAACGATGGGATTGTCGCGTTTGGATCGACCGGATGAGATCTTTTCAGCAATCACCTGGCACCCGCGTTTAAGGATAGCTGCCGACTTTGGGCAGTTGAAGGGTGCCGTGGCGCTGTAGGTTCCCAAAACCGGGAGAGCGACTGATACATTGCTGGTCTTTCCCTCACGCCAACGGATCAGGGAGAGTTTTCCCTTTCCAGCCTCGGCGATGGTGAGGGCCTTGCCGAATTCGGTTCGCGGATCGTAGGAAAACTCGCGGCCATTGACTCCAAGGATCACATCGCCCTTCTCGAGGACTCCGGCCGAGGGCGAATCCGCTGTCACCTTGGTGATGTAGATTTGGCGGGCCAGGGATGTCACCAGCCTCTCGCTGTAGATCCACCCGCGGGCGCCGGTGGCTCCCAAATTCCAGTCGTGTTTGGCATCGGAAGGAACGGGGTCCCCTTTGGTGAAATCAGGGAGGGTCGTCTTGCCTTTCGGTCGGGCCGCCGAAGCAACAAGCGAGGCGATGACGAGGAAGGTCGTCGTGAGGAAAATCTTCATAGGCGAATGCTCGTTTACCTACGCATGGTGGCGAGGAAATTTTCCACTTCGGCGCCAAAGAGATCCGGTTGCTCCCACGGGACGCGATGACCGCTTTCGGCAATGATCTGGTGTTTGGCTCCGGGAATGAGTGGCACCACTTCGTGGGCAAGATCAGTAAACCTGGAGTCGGCTTCTCCGGTCAGCCACAAGACGGGAAGATTGAGCTTGGCCAGTCGAGGCCGAAGATCTTCCTGGGCACCCAGTGACCACGATTGAAAACTCCCTGCGACCGGCCCCTGGTCTTGCTCGGCTGCCTGATGAAGTCCGGAGGGCAAAGTGCCCAGAATGCCCTGGGAATTCCATTTCCTGAGAAAGGTCTGCCAGTTCCGACGGCAAAGGTCCGCCCATTCTTGATCGGCGAGAAGTCTTTCATCGCGTTGTTCGGTCAGCCCGGGATGTGCGCTCACGATGATGGCCGCTTTCCATTTGGAGGGGGCTTCCAGAAGGGCATGAAGAGCAAGCCGTCCTCCCATGGAGTATCCCAAAAGAACGTCGTTTTGTTTTGCCCGGGCAGCGATCATTTCTCCCGCCTCGATAAGAGTGGGTTTGCCTTGGTCGAAAAATCTCCAGAGATCGATGGCGTTGATCTCTTTGGGAAAGGAGCGCGCCAAGGTATTCCAGTCCCGGAAACTCCCCACCGCCCCGTGAAGACAGTGAATCATGGTTTCCAGAATCCAAAGAGTTGGCGGACACACCCGAGACCAAAGTCGAGTCGCGACTTCCATGGTCTGGCAGGGGTGAGGATGGTCCACTGTTTTTCCTCTCCGGTCTTGCGGATCCCGGGCAGAGGATTGACGAGAAACCTCTCCTTGCACAGTTCGAGCAGGGGAAGGTCGGCTTTGGAGTCGGTGTAGCCGGCCTGTGCCGAGGTCAAGTCGATCGTGGCGAGCCGTCGAACCTTTTCACGTCCCTTGTGGTTTTCTCCGATCAGTTCCGGAAAAAGGGGAATTCGCTCCGGCCATTCGAATCGCGTGCCAAAGCTGGTATGGAATCCCAGGGCGGAACCGATGCCCTGAACCCAGAGCTCGGGGCTTGCGGAAGACAGGACGAGGTGGTGACCGTCGGTGCGATATTGCCCGATGACCTCGACGATCTCGGGGTAGGTGATTTTCGGAAGCCACTGATCGAGAAAGTCCTTCACATGATTTTGGAGGGTCTCTTTTGACATTCCCCAAAGGTAGGAATGGAAAACACGTTTCATTCCTCCGGCTCCGAGAAGTTTGGTCAGGGGAAGAAAGGCCAGGAAGATCAGTGTCAGGATCCGGCGTGCCGGTTCGCGGCGCAGGACAAAAGAGCGAAAGACCAGCTGGGTGTCCCATGGAATGATGGTTTGATCGAGGTCGAAAAGGACAGGGGAACGCTCGGACTTCACTGCGGAAAAGTTAGAGCCTCGCGGAAAAAAGGGAATTTGAATTTCCGGTCGTCTGGTTCAGGCTGCACCGGTGATGAAGTCTCTTGCGCTGCTTTCTCTTTCGGTCCTTCCGGCATCGGCCCAGATTTTCGCGGATGTCTCGACAACCCTGGGCGATTTTTCGATCGAGCTCTACTACGCGGATTCTCCGAAAGCAGTGGCGAACTTCATCACTCTGGCTGAAGGGACCAGAGCATGGGTCGACTCGGCAACCGGCGAGGTTCGCAGTAACACGCCCTACTATGACGGCATCATTTTCCACCGGGTCATTGACGATTTCATGAATCAAGCGGGGTCTCAAAACGGTCAGGGGACCGACGGTCCCGGATACAACATCCCGGATGAAGTTGGGAATGGCCTTTTGCACGATGAACCTTATCTCCTGTCAGCGGCGAATTCAGGACCGAATACCAATGGCTCCCAGTTCTTCACCACGGTGGTGCCAACACCATGGCTTGATGGAATTCATACCGTTTACGGAAAAATTGTTACCGGAACCGATACCATCGATACCATTAACGAAACTCCGGTGAATGGTTCCCGGCCGGTGACTCCGGTCACCATCGAATCAGTCACGATTCGCCGGGTCGGTGCCGAAGCGGAGGCTTTTGACGAATTTGCCCAGGGGCTGCCGACGGTCACTGCGGTTTCACCCGGGCAGGTGACGGTCCAAAAAAATCAGGAGCTGGCTCTTTCCATCAAGCAGCCACCAGGGACCACCTTGAATGTTTTTCGTTCGAACAATCTGCAGACCTGGACCAACGGGCAGCCTCAATATGTGGGCGCCGGCGACAGTCCGCTGAACGACTACCTCCTCGGGCCTCCCCAGCAACGGGAGTTTTTGAGAACCAACCTGGTTCAATGGCCTGCTGATGCAGCCTTTCCGGGAAGCCTCCTCGGAGAAACAATCACGATTGACGGGCAGCTTGGAAATGATGATGCGACCATCTCACTCGTCCTGACCGATCCCGGGACCCTGACTGTGACCTTTGATGGCGGAGATCCGATTATCGGCAACATCGACTACTCCCAAAGCTTTTTCTCCCACGACGGTTATGGTGCAACCATGGTCATCGAGACCGCAGAGTTGGTGGCCTTTCGCTTTCGTCTGGGTGCGGATGTTCCCATGACTTCCCCCTTGACCGGAAATGTCACCGGTGCGGCCTTTACCTTTCCCTCGCAAACAAGCATCTCGGGAACGTTCGAGGTGGAGCCTTGATATCGATACGGCAAACACTGCATTGATCAAATCTGATGAATTGGACTCCCATCGTGAAAATTGGCAGGGCGATCCTGCTGTGCCTTCTGCTCGCTCCGGTTGCCCGGGCCAATGTGATCCTTGCCGATTTTGAGACAACCAAAGGTGATTTTACTGTCTCGCTGGACTTCCAAAATGCCCCTTATGCCGTGGCAAACTTCATTCATCTGGCTGGAAAGCCCGATGATATCCTCGAGACGGCGCTCGGAGTTCCCGAGCTCAGTGCACCGAATCATTCGCTCAACGGTTATTGGCCGACTGCTGAATCGGATGTGCAGAGGCTGCCGCTCACCGTGGCCCTGATCCCGGCGACCCAAAACTTCAGGGCGTTTTACGGCATTTTTCAAAACCAGGTCATGATCGGGGGCGTGGAAACGACCTCGCCCCGCGGGTATTATCCTGACATCAGCGGAGAGGATCGTATTCGCCTTGAAAACCTCAGCTTCAATCCCACCAAATATCGCATCACCCTGAAGTATCCCCGCCCTTGGCTGGATGCCCGGGACCAGCGGATCAAGGAAACTCCCATGTATCGCTTGATGAAAGTGCATCGCGTGGATCGCAACCGTCGTTTTTTCGCAGGAACAATAACGGATGATCCTTTCGAGCATCCGGGCTATCATTTTCAGGATGAGGTCGCCCGCAACCTCGGGAATCTCGACAATCCTTTTGGAATTCCTTTCAACCAGGCCGGGATTCTTGCCATGGACACAGTGGCGCCCAACCGGAATGGAAGCGGCTTTTTCATCACCACGGGCCCCGAACCGAGTTACAACGGGAGATACACCGCATTCGGGCAAGTGACCTCCGGGCTCGGATTGCAGGTGGTGCAAGATATCGCGGATACCGGAACCCTGGCTGATGGTAGCTTGAGCGAAGACATCTTCATCATCAAGGTGACCATCAGACGGAGTGGTGTCCTCGCAAATGCCTTCTTTGAAGGGTTCCAGCAGCAGAACCTTCCCGGAATCATTCGACCGATGCCATACACCCTTGAAAATGGACCTGATGGCTTGTCTTTGGTGTCGGCGTTGCGCCCCCAGAGCTTCAACGTGACCTATCTCAGCCCCGATTTGAGAAACTTTACCGGTGGCTTGCTCGAGGCCCAGTCTCCCATCGCCACCGAAGGGCGGCGCAGCGACCTCTCTTTCTTCACCAGCAAGTTTCCGAGGTATTTCTTCAAGGGGTTTACCGCGGACATTCCCCGTTGGCCTTCGAGAGAACTGGATCTGGGAGGAGCGCGCTTTTTGTTCTCCGCGAATTCCGGTCAGGATCGTGGGGCTCTGAGTATGATCTTCGGATCGGTCATTCCCACGCCGCCGGATGAAGAAGATGACGGATTGGTGAGGGTCGGCGGAGTCTACTCGATCGACATGCTTGTCGAGCGGACGGGTGTTGGAGTGGACCCCGAGCTTGTGTTGGCCCGTGGATCCGGTGAGTTCCTGGCAACATATCATGCCTTGCAACGCCCGTACGAGGGACGCCTGACATTTTCCAATGTGACCGGACCCCTGAACGCGGAGCAATTGATCCTGCATTTTGATTCAGGCCCTTTCTTCAACAATCCACAAGTCAATCCGGCGTTGCTCGTACGGAGGTTCAATGCCACGAGCACCAAGCTCGGCCTGAGTTACGGGGGGGTGTTTCAGAAGACCCAGTAAAACCGCGCCAATGGAAGA
>JASFWU010000297.1:0-3850 GCA_050049035.1 Akkermansiaceae bacterium
GAGGCTCTTTCCAATCATGCTGGCTTCGATCGCCCGGATGCGCAGCGATCATCCGACGGTAAAGTTTGTGGCGGCGGCGGCGAGCGGGAAAGTGGCCCGGATGATGGAGGGATTTTTGGAGAAAGCGGGGCTTCCCGATGGACTGGTGGAGATTCAAACCGGCCGGAGCAAGGAGCTGATGCAAACGGCGACTTGCGGTGTGGTCGCAAGTGGCACCGCCACCTTGGAGGCTGCCTATTACGGCATGCCGTATTGTTTGGTCTATTGTGTGGCGTGGCCCACCTACCTGATGGCACGACAGCTGGTGCGGCTGCCAAACATTGGCTTGATCAATATTCTGGCGGGGCGGGAGGTGGTTCCGGAGTTGATTCAGGCTGACGCCAATCCCTACGAGGTCTCCTTGTGGCTGGGGCAGGCCCTCCGGAAAAAGGAATTCCGTGAATCAATGTCCAGGGAACTACTGGCGGTGGCATCCCGCCTCGGGAAGCCCGGTGTCCATCAGCGGTTGGCTCACGAAATCTCACACCTGTTTTCCAAATGAACAAGAAAGGCGAATCATCGAAGGTGAGTGGAATCAAGATTGCCCTGGCAGTTGTCCCGGCTTTGCTTGTGGTATCGATCATCGTGGCCCTTTACCTCGGGGCGACGGCTGACAAGGAAAAGAGCAAGCCCTACGAAGGGGAGGTTACCGTCGACGAGATGTCGAACTATCTCGAGAAGTTGCACGACGTGATTGGCGAGCGCCGCATCGATACGGAAGAGGGACAGCGGGCTTTCAGGCAGATCAATGCCATGACCGACGGAGCTTTCCAGAATCTTGGTTACCAGGTTTCGAGGAGCCAAACCGACAAGGCCAACGGCCTGCTTTGGCCAACCCTGTGGGTTGATGCGGGTGAGGAAGAGGACAGGGACGTTGTGGTTGTGGCGATTCCTCAGGCGGAAAGCGGGACCGGGCCGGCCTTTGGCTATGGTTTCGCGGAGTATCTCGCCACTCATGCACCTGCCACCAAAGTCAGAGTGGTCTTTTATCCCCCGTTGGTGAGAGGACCGCTCGCATCGTGGGTATGGGAGCGTTGCGCAGGAGAAGACGAGCAACTCAAGGGATTTGTCAAAGTGACGGGGAGTGATCCCGATGATCGGGAGACTGTCTTTTCAGGGCCGGTGGATTCCGGGATTCTGACGGCATTGAAGGAATCCAAGCTTTGGAATGAAACACTTCGAGTCGGCCGGGAGGCAACCGAGGGATTCGAGGTGGCGTTGCTCGAACAAGGGCGGGTGTCACGACAAGAACAGGCGCTCCATCTGATCCGGCTCATGCCGGTGATCAAGGAACTGACCGACCGTTTGGGGACAGGGAAGGATTGAAACTTGCGAGCTCAACCTCGCCGTCGATAAGATCGAGGCATGAAAAAACGGTTGCGGAGTCTGGCGACAATGGCCCTAACCCTTGCCCCTGTCTGCGGGGAGACGATCTGGATCGAGGGTGAAAATGCCCTCAAGTCCGACACCCAGCGAAATGGTTGGTATGATAGTGTTAAAATGGAAGAGCTCTCCGGCAATGGGACTCTCAGACACTGGGGGAACCGACCCGGGAAAGCGGTCTACAGTCTCGATGTTCGGAAGGCAGGCAAGTATGCTCTCTGGCTTCGGGCTAACCCGGTGCAGTCCAGCCTCGCGTATCGGGTCGGAACCAAACCCTGGCAGGTTCCCAACCTTCGCAAGGAAAGCCGTGAATCCATCAACATCGCGGCCGACAACAAACCCGACCTTCGCTTTGTGGCATGGGTTCGTGCAGGCGTGGTCGATCTTAAGGAGGGTGGCGGGACCCTTGAGGTGAGATTTGACTCCAAGAATCATTTTCACGGGATGCTGGACTGTCTTTGTTTGACCACGGATCTGGACTGGCAACCCCGGGGAACGGTGAAGCCGGGCGAAAAGGCACCGTTCTGGGCGGCCCCTGCCATCACCCGGAGAAATCTCGACGAATGGCAGCGTTTCATCCGCCCGTCGAACGAGGAACTGGGATGGCGTGCAGTGCGATGGCATCGCAGTCTTTCCGAAGCCGCAGCCGAGGCCAAAAAGCTGAACAGACCCATCCTCCTTTGGGCCATGAATGGTCATCCTTGCGGCGAGACCTGAAACAATGGCGTGATGGGACGCCGTGAGATCTGGTCAGATCCACAAATTCAAAAAGTCGCCTCCGAGTTCGTTTGTGTCATTGAAGAGACCTTCTTTCTTTATCCACCCGACTGGATGAAAGACCCACCCAACCCGGCCGCGACCCGCTTGTTTCAAAAGTATGTAGAGAACTCCCCGAAGGGGCTCTTTCCCGCAAAAACCTCAACCTACCAGGGATTGTATTGCATGACAGCAAATGGCGGTTTTCTCAGCGGGAAGTTTGCCCGCCAGAACAGAAGACAGGCTATGGACACGCTTCAAGGTGCTCTCGGGAAGTGGCGCCCGGAGGTGGAACGAAAAGGAATCTCTCCTCAAAAAGTTCCTACCAATCGCCTGGCAATGTATGGTGGCGAAGAGATTCGTCCCGGTGGGTTGAAACTCGAAGTGGTATATCGTGACTTCCCGAGAGGCGAAGTTCGTCGCCCGGGCAATGCCCAGTTTCCCAATCCCTATAACATGGGGTGGTTTGATTTTTCCCCGTCGGAAGCTGCGTCATTTGTAACAGGCAAAAAAGAGAAGGTGGCAATTCCGGATCGTGTTTTTCGTAAGCTCGCCACTTCGCGTTTCAAAGACGCGGTGCGGGGCCAGATGCAGGATTGGAAAAAAGGAGATCTCAAAAAGGGTGCCTTGTTTGTTCGCCTCCTTTCCAGCAAGGGATCAACACACGTCTATGCACTGGAAGGAGAAGCCTTTCTTCAATCAGGCGATCTTTCGTTTGCTCCAATGCTGACTGGCGAGTTTTCCTTCAATACCCGGACTCGCGAGTTTACTTCATTCAAAATGATCGCTGCTGGGCAGCGGACAGGCAAAGGTGCTGCCAACGGCCGGGCGACCGACCTTGGTCCCGCTCCCATGGGGATTTCCTTCAAGCTTTATCAGCCTTAGATTTTGGGTGCTGATTCCAAGCTGATTGGGGAAAGAAAAGATCGCGAACCAAGTGGTGCTGTGTCACCGTTTCAAAAATGGAAATGGTCAAAAAGGCAGGTTGGCTCTCGGTCGAGGATTACCTCGCGGGAGAGCTGGCTTCGGAGATCAAGCATGAGTACCTCGGAGGCAACGTCCATGCCATGTCGGGAGGAACAGTCCGGCATCAACAAGTAGCCGGGAATGTTTTTCTTGCACTCGGAGGGCAGCTCAAGGGCAAACCTTGTCGTCCTTTCAACAGCGATATGAAGGTCCGGCTCGAGCTGCCAAACCAGACCCGCTTTTACTACCCGGATGTGCAGATCGTTCGTGAGAGTTCTGGTGACGAAGAAACCTATCAAGACAAGCCGGTCGTTGTTGTTGAAGTCTTGAGCGATTCAACACGCAGGATCGATTTGGGTGAAAAACGAGAAGCCTATCTTGCGATCCCAACCCTGAAACTTCTTTTGATGGTCGACCCTGGCAAGGTCTGGATCCAGGTCGATCGCCGTGGTGCTTCAGGCGGTTTCGGTCAGGAGCTTTATCGAAGCCAGGATGAGATCATCGAGATGCCAGAGATTGAGTGCCGTATATCTGTGTCTGAAATTTACGAGCAGGTTTCCCTGAGTGATTAGAACCTCGAGGGTGCAAGTTGGGACAAGTCGATGGACGGCTTGTTGTCCGAGATGAGGTCGGCGACGAGTCGTCCGGTCACCGGAGCCAGTGAAAGCCCCATCATGGCATGGCCGGTGGCGATGACGAGGTTCGG
>JASFWU010000299.1:0-3835 GCA_050049035.1 Akkermansiaceae bacterium
GACTCGCGACATGATGATCGCAGTCGCCAACAAAATCATCGAGGCAGAACCGATCCTGACGGATGCCGACCGAGCCCTCGGAGACGGGGATCACGGAGTCGGTATGGAGCGTGGAATGAACGCCGTCAAGGAGGCTCTCGAAGGAGAGGAATTTCCTTCCGTAGGCAAAGTTTTCATGGCCGTGGGCATGGCGATGATGTCCAGCATGGGGGGCGCATCCGGAGCTGTCTTTGGAACTCTTTTCCGCTCCGGTGGAAAGGCGATCAAGGACGCCGAAACTCTCGGCGCCGCAGAAATCGTGACTTTCTACAAGGAAGGTACCGAAGGTGTCATGAGTCGCGGAGGTGCCAAGCCCGGCGACAAGACCATGGTTGACGCTCTTCTTCCTGCTGCTGAGGCGGGCGAGAAAGCCGGTGCGGCAACGGTTTCCGAAGCTACCGCAGCGATTGCGGAAGGTGCCGAAGCTGGAAAGGAAGCGAGCAAGGACATGATCGCGACGATGGGTCGAGCAAAGACCCTCGGAGAAAAATCCCTCGGGAAGGCCGATGCCGGAGCCGTCAGTGTCTCCATTATCGCCGCGACGATGCGCGACTTTGCTGCTGCTTAAAGGCACGGTAGATTCTACTTTTGAACAACGGCTGGGGGAGACCTCAGCCGTTTTCGTTTTGCGAATTCCCCTCCCGATTCGGATTGCCAAGCGTATCGAACGAGGTTTCGTTGAGGGTTTCCCATGAGTGAGTCGAAAGAAGTTTATGATCTGAGTGATCTGCGGAGCTGGAGTGATGGTTCTGCCTCTCTCGACCCGCCGGCGCGGCTGGCGGTCATCGGAGATCCGGTGAAACATTCCCGATCTCCCCAGATGCACAATCCGGCACTCGAAGAGGCGGGAAAGGAAGGGCAATATGTCCGCATCCATGTCACTCCGGAGGAAGTTGAGGAAGCACTCGATCTCATGGCCCAGGCGGAATTTGTCGGGACGAATGTGACCATCCCCCACAAGGGAGCCGTCCACGCGGCGATGGACGATGTCACCGAAGTGGCCCAGCGAATCGGTGCCGTAAATACCGTCGTGTTCGAAGACGGGGCAAAGATCGGCCACAATACCGACGCCCCCGGTTTGAAGAAAGCGATCCGGGAGGAGTTTTCCATGGATTTGACGGATCTCAGGATCATGGTCCTCGGAGCAGGCGGCGGAGCTGGAAAGGCCGCCTCGGTGCAGTGCGCGATGGATCATTGCGATCGACTCGTGCTCGTGAATCGCACCGTCGAGAAAGCCCAGGCCCTGGCGGCCGAGTTGGAAGAGTTGCTGACCGATCCCGACCGGCTCGAAGGCCCGTCGGATCGGCTCAAGGCCATTCCCTGGGAGGAGAAGGAGATGGAGCGAGAGCTGGACCAGATCGACCTCATCATCAATGCGACCTCCATCGGGATGAAGCGTACCGATCCCGTCGTGGTGCCGGATGCCCTGCTGGCACCGCATCATCTTGTCTACGATGTGGTGTATGCTCCCGCGAGAACACGACTGATGGCCGACGCCGAGTCTGCTGGTGCCCGAGCAGCCAACGGACTGGGAATGCTGCTCTGGCAGGGCGTCCTTGCTTATGAGTTCTGGTTCCCCGAAAAAGCTCCGGTCGACGCGATGCGAAAGGGACTGCACGCCAGCCTGTAGCATCGCAGGGGGCCTCTTTCCGTGGAACTCGGGCTTGTCAGGGTGGGGGTGGTGAAGGCAAAGTAGTCCCATGCGTTGGCTTTGCTTCCTCGTCTCTGTTTCCTGGATCCTTTCGAGTTTCGGAGAGGTCGAGTTTTCCACCGAAGAAGACGTCTCGGTGCACCGTTTCGCCGGTTCGGATCTGGTGCGGACTCCGACTGGGATTACTTTCACCCAAAGCGGGAAACTGCTTGTGGTGGAGTCGAACACTCACTTTCGCCCCGAAGGCTACACGGGGCCAGCAACCGACCAGATCTACTGGCTCAAGGACGAGGATGGCGATGGTGTCGCCGACACTCGCGTTGTCTTTTTCGGGGAAGATCTGAAAGCAACGATGGACATCGCGACGCACCCGGATACGGGGGCGATTTATGTCGCGACTCGGAACGAAGTCCTTCGATTGTGGGACGAAGATCACGACGGAGTCGCCGATCCGGACCGGGTCGAGCGAAAGATCATCTTTCTCGAAACGGAGGGAGACTATCCTCACAATGGTATCTCCGGGCTGACCTTCGATGACGAAGGAAATCTCCTTTTCGGGATCGGCGAAAACCTTGGCGCTGCCTACACCCTCATCGGAGGGAAGACCAAAATCTCGGACCAGGGAGAAGGGGGCAATATCTGGTGGAGTCGGGCCGATGGGGGAGACCTGCGACGTTTTGCGACGGGCTTCTGGAATCCTTTCGGGGTGTGTCATGCGCCTGGCGGGTTCATCTTTGCCACCGACAACGATCCAAGCTCTCGTCCTCCCAGTCGGCTCCACTTTGCCAGTTATGGGAGCGATCACGGGTATCAGTATCGCTATGGACGGAGCGGACAGCATCCGTTCATTTCCTGGGATGGCGAGCTGCCGGGGACGGTTCCCATGCTCGCCGGGACGGGAGAAGCTCCCTGCGATGTCCTTTTTCACGAAGGGAATCTTTATGTCGCAAGCTGGGCCGATCGACAGATCGATACCCGCTGACTTGGGACGGGACGCATTTCGATACCGAGCAGGAGATCGTGGTTCGCAGCACGGGAGATTTTCGTCCCGTCGCCTTTGCGGTCGGGCCGGATGGGGCACTCTATTGCAGTGATTGGGTCAAGAGCGACTACAAGCTGCATGGAGAAGGGGCCGTCTGGAGAATCGAGAACTGGCAGGGGCGTCCTCGCGAAATGCCGAGTCCACTCGAGCGGGCCAAGCTGATGGTCGCCCCGGTCGAGGATGCAAAGTTCCCCGAGGCCTACTGGCGAGATCCGTGGTTGGCCACGGCACTCATCAAGACTCTGGCGGAACCAGAAAATATTCAGCTTGGGTTGCATCGGCCCGACCCTGAGAACCCCGAGTTTGATGCTCATCAGCGAGCGTTGATGCTTCTCGCGTGGCGAAAGAGCAATCCTAAGGACCCTACGGGTGTCGCTCGAGAATGCCTTCGTGATCCCGATCCCATCGTGCAACTTCTCGCTTTGAAGTGGATCAGTGATGAACGCCTGGAGGCGGATCGAGGTCTCGTCGAGGCAATTGCCCAGGATCCACCCTCGCCGACCCTGTTTCTCGCTGCGGTGACGGCCCTGTCTCGCATTGATGGTGAACCCGTTGACGATGGCGCGATTCAAAAGAACATGGGAAATCGGCTGAAGCGGGCCGACGTCAATCCAGTGGTCCAGAAGGCCGCGTTCCGTGTCCTCGCGAACCGGGAAGAGTTTCTCTCGGTGCAGGACCTTCGAAACCTCTATCAAGCAGCAGACGTGGATCTGCAGATTGAGGTCATGCTGACATTGCTGTCGCACCCAAGTCGGAAAGCGAGCGAGAAGTTTGCTCAGGAAGCCCTCCGAGATGAAGCAACCGATCCGCGAGTGCGACGATTTGCGAGGGAGGTAGTGGGCCGTGCGGCGCAGCCGTTGGGCGATGCGGAAAGTCAGCCGGCTGGCGACGACCTCGCGGAGTGGCTGAGCTACGTGGACGAGACGGCTCCAGCAAAGAGAAAGGCCCAGGATTCGGGCTGGATGGATCGAGGGCGGCTGGTCTTCCACCGTCACTGTGCGAGTTGTCACCGTGTCGATGGGTTCGGAAAGCAGGGAGGACCCGATCTGACCCTGATTGGAGAGCGAGGAAGAAAGCATATCCTGAATTCGATCGTAAATCCC
>JASFWU010000298.1:0-3835 GCA_050049035.1 Akkermansiaceae bacterium
CAACGTGTTTTCCGGCAGCCTGGATGGCTTCAGCGACATCGCTCTCCTCGATGTTCATGTGAAAGAGGTCGGCCAGAAGAACGATGTTTTCCAGTTGATGCTTCTCGATGTAGCGGGCGCCTTCGGTCAATTCGTTGATGAGGTTGGTCTCGTAGCGGTTGAGAGGTTCGTAAATGAAGGAAACGTCGTATTTTGCGGCGGCTTGCCCGGCGATTTTCAAGGCATCAGCCAGCCAGCCTAGGGCTTGTTCGCGGGATACCTCGCCACCCCATTTCCCTTGCATCGATCCAAGGATGGCGGGAGCGCCGAGTTGACCACCAAGTTCGATCATCTTGACGATGAACTCGAGAGCCGCCTCACGCTTTGCCGGATCCGGATCGGTGAGTGAAAGTCCGTGTTTGACCATCCCGGCGCCGGTTCCCACCGCGGCAATCTCGAGGCCGTGCTTTGCTGCGAGGGCTTCGACTTCTTCCACCGAAATGAAATCCGGTCCTGGGAAGAAAAGCTCGACAGCGTCGTAGCCGTGCCGTTTTGCATCGGCAAATCCTTCGGCCAAAGCCTGATGAAAAACGAATGGTCCCGCTGCAGCTTCAGGAACCTGGCAAAGAGTGATGGCTGATTTCATTGGTTGATTTTGATTAGACGGATTCAAGGATGACATTCCCGTAGGCGGTGGGGTCTCCGGTTCGGATCAGGCCGGTGGCACCTGGGACGAGTTTCTTGAAATCAAGATGGGGGAGGCGGGTCACCTTGACCTCAGGGTGAAGGGATTTGAAGGAACTAAAGTGATCATCGTACTTTTCAATCACCTCGGTCGGGTTGGTCTCGAGAAATTCGGACGCCTGCCAGATTTCCCCGACTTTGAAGTTGTCCTTGAGGAGATTGAGGACATCGGTGATGAGCGGGATGCCACGGGTCAGGGTCAGGTCGATCGTTTCGACTTCCTTCCACGATGGAAAGGCCCAGTCGGCGATGACCAGGGTGTTGGTGTGGCGAACGCGGGCGAGTAGATCGTTCAGGGCGGGATTGAGGATTCCTTTTTGGAGCATGGTTGATGACGGTTAGAATTCGAGGTCGGGATAGGATCCGAGGATCTTGACGAGCGAACAGTGGGTTTCGAGGGTGTCGAGGGCTTCCCGGACTTCCGCTTCCTCACAGTGCCCGGCGAGATCGACGTAAAAGATGTATTCCCAGTCCTTTTGCTTGGACGGGCGTGACTCGATCTTGGACATGTTGATGGCGAACGAGTCGAATGCCTGTAGGGCCCGGACCAGCGAACCGGGACGGTCGTGTACCGAGAAAAGGATGCTGGTGCGGTCTTTCCCGGTAGGAGGGCAGGTCTTTTCGCCGATGACCAGGAAGCGGGTGGTATTGGTGGCGCGGTCTTGAATCGCTGAATCGAGCATCTGAAGCCCGGCCATTTCGGCGGCAAGCGGACCACCCATGGCAGCTGCACCATCCGCGGCATGGTGCTTTGCCAGATGAGCGGCCTTGGTGGTCGAGGAACACTCCACGAGATCGGCGTCCGGGAAATTCCGGAGAATCCAATTCCGGCATTGCCCAAATACCTGGGGATGGGAGTAGAGCGTTTTGATGTCCTCCCGGGGAATGGCCGCCATCAAGCCGTTTTCAATCCGCATGAGAATCTGGGAGCAAATGCGGAGCGGGGAGTCCACGAAAAGATCGAGAGTCGAGGAAACCGCGCCCTCGGTGGAGTTTTCGATTGGGACGACGCCGTAGCTGGAGTGGCGTCGGGTGACATGATCGAAGACCTCGGCAAAATTCGGTTGGGCGGTGTATTCGACGGAATGACCAAATTTCGAGATGGCAGCTTGATGGGTCCACGTTCCTTCGGGACCGAGGTAGGCGATTTTGAGGTCGTCCTCGAGCGCGAGAGCGGCCGACATGATTTCCCGATAAATGGCCCGGATCGATTTTTCGGGGAGGCGCCCCTGGTTTTTGGCGGCCAGAGACTTCAAGAGGGCATCCTCACGCTCCGGTGCATAAATCTGCAGGCCCTCCTTCTTCTTGATCTCACCCACCTCGTGAACCGCATCGGCCCGCCGGGAAAGGAGATCGAGGAGCTGGTCATCGATTTCGTCGATGGTCTTGCGGATATCGTCAAGTGGCATGGGTTCGCTGGGGGCGGTTTATTCTTCTTCCGAAGACTCTGGGGCCTCTTCCTCATTGGCGGTGGATACCTCGTCGTCTTCCGTCGTTGATTCTTCTCCTCCATCCCCATCGGCCGATTCGCCATTCTTCTCGACGGCGGAGAGAGCCAGCTGTTTTTCGGCATCTTCGGTGGCGTCCGCCTTCTTTTCTTCCTCCTCTTCGGTGCCGTCGGGAAGCTCGACTTTTCGGAGTTCACCGATATTCGGAAGTTCGTCGATTTCCTTGATCCCGAAGTGCTCGAGGAAAAGATCGGTGGTGGCGTAAAGCAACGGTCGACCGGGAAGGTCGGCCCGGCCCTGGATGGTCACCAATTCGCGGTCGAGAAGCTTTTGGAGCATCCCGTCACAGGAAACACCGCGAACCGCCTCGAGAGCCGATTTGGTGACAGGTTGCCGATAGGCGATAATCGCCAGGGTTTCCATTGCAGGCGGGCTGAGTCGTTCGGGCGAACGTCCGGGAAAGAGCATCTTGACGAAACCCGCGTAGTCGGGCCTGGTGTGGATTTTCCAACCCTTGGCTCTTTGAGAGACCACAAATGAGCGGTTTGAAGCATCGTAGCTTTCGTTGAGGGCTTTGATTGCTTCGAGGATGCCTTCCTCGTCGATGGCGGAGAGGGCTTCGAGGTCGAGAGCGAGCTCTGGACTGTCGGGAGCCGGGGGATTTTCGGTGTTTTCCGTAATCGAATCGTCGGAGAACTCAGTGGCCCGGGCCCTGACCAAACGGGCGAGTTCCGTAGCTGGAAGAGGGGTTTCCGAGGCAATCAGGAGGGATTCGATGATGGTGGGAAGATCCATATGGGGGCGGCAGCCTAGAAGGCCGGACGAGGAATTCAAGAGCATGCTTCGTCGGAGGATCGCAAAGTGTTTTGAATTTGTCTTGCGGTCCGGGGACAAAATTCCTAAAGGTCCCCGCCTTTCGCGCCGTATGACGGTTTCCATCTATCATCCGGTCCCGATGGATTACCCCAAACGATTCAATTTTCATGGCAAAAAAGACTGCAAAGAAGAAGACGGCGAAAAAGGCGGTGAAGAAAGCTGCCAAGAAGGCCTCAACCAAGAAGGTCGCAAAGAAGGCGGTCAAGAAAGCGGCTAAAAAGGCTGCCCGGAAAGTGGCAAAGAAGGCCGCCAAAAAGGGAGTGAAGAAAGCGGCCAAGAAGGTATCAAAAAAGGTATCAAAAAAAGCCGCTAAAAAAGTGGTGAAGAAGGCTGCCAAAAAGCCCGCTACCAAGAAGGTGGCCAAGAAAGCGGCAAAGAAGGCCGCTAAAAAGGCCGTGGTCAAAAAAGTTGCAAAGAAGGCGGCTTCCAAAAAAGTTGCCGCCAAGAAGCCCGTCGTCAAAAAAGTGGTGAAAGCTGCGAAACGGACATCGACCAAGAAGGTCGTTGAGGCAGAAGAGGAGCTTCCCCCGGTGGTGGTGAAACGGCGTTATGTCCGCCCTGAAAAGGTGGCGAAGCTGACCGTTTTTGAAAAGAAGCAGCAGCGGCGGCTCCTGGAGCTGCGCGACCAGATCACCGACATGATGTATGGGATCCAGAACGATACCATCAAACAAGGTGCCGAGGGAAGCGAAGCCAGCGGCTCGGGAATGCATCAGGGCGATGCCGGATCGGATGCCTACGATCGTGACTTCGCGCTCAACATGCTCTCCAAAGAGGCCAACGCTCTT
>JASFWU010000045.1:0-12416 GCA_050049035.1 Akkermansiaceae bacterium
GGCTTAGCGAACCACCCGCGGACAGATCTTCCCCGGTTTCAACTTCAAGCAGATCGTGCTCTTCCAGATCGATCTTGAGAATCGCCACGTCCAGAGTATCGGATTCCTGGAAAATTGTTGCCCTGAACTTGCGGCCATCTTCAGTCATCACCTTGACACTGGCCGGCTGGTCTTCCCCTTTCCGCAACCCGGCTTTGCAAGTTGCCACGTAGCCCCCGCTCTTCACGAAAAAACCACTCTGATGCCCAAAGGGGGTGAGAATCCTGACACAGGCCGGAGCCACATGCCGGGCTTGGGCTTGGGGCGCCAGAGGCCGAAAGTGGTCACTTTTCAGTTCCGGATGCCCGGCTTGAAGCGCGCTTGCTCGCGCCAGATTTCCAGTACGCTGGTAATAGTTGATCGCGGACCCGACATACCCGTCGGCAGCAAGTGAGCCCGCAAACTGGTTCCCGGTGCGTTTGCGTCCTTTATCATCACCGGCCTTGCGATATAGACCGTAGGCAAGCTCGTAGTCTTTGGCATCCTCAGCTGCCCGGGCCAGCAACAACCAACGCGGTCCATTCGCGACCCGGTCCGTGAGGAACGCAATCCGCTCGGGACCAAAATTGAGGTCGGGCGTTTCCACCCAAGTGGTTCGCTTTACGATCTCGACGAGCATGGAAGCCAAAACCGAGAGGGCTTCGTGTTCCTTCGAAAACTCCAGGTCACCCAGCATCTTTTCAAAGTCAGCCACTTCCTTGGCCCAGTTTCTCGAAAACTCCTCACGGTCCCAAATCGATTTCTGCCGGATGGTCCTGGCCTCTTCGAAGGCCTGGCTCGCTGCGATTTTGTTGGTGCGCCCATGGGCATTCGGCTTCAGCCACTTCTTCCCGTTGATCACCAATTGCTTGGCCCTGGCCTCCTTTTCGTCGGCCTTTTTCCTGGCCTCCGTGATTTTGAACTCGGCGGTAAAAATCCGGCGGATGCTGCGCTGCATTTTCTTCCCGAGAGTCACCGTCCGGGCATCCCCTTCGGCAATCAACTTCTCAAGATCCTCGAGGGCAATCTTGGCCTGCGCGAGAGTCGGTTCCTTGAGCCGTGTCACCACCCGGCCAAGCTCGGAGCCCCCCAACGGCAGGGACCACAGACAGAGAAGAACAATCAGGAAAATCTTCATCGAACCAACGGTAGAGATTTGTACTGAAAACGCCGGATCGGCAAGTCATCGCATCGAAGATCTCTTCGATTGCTTTCGCGCTTGCCCATTGCCGCCGGAAGTCGCACAAAGCTGAACGATGTCTGCCACGACCAAAGTCGCCATCATCGGAGCGAGCGGATACACCGGACTCGAACTCCTACGTCTCATCTTTTGCCACCCGCATGCCGAGGTCGTGGCCATCACCTCACGGACCCACGCCGGACATCCCGTAAACGAGGTCTTTCCCCGTTTTGAATCCCACCCGGGCACTGATCTCGCCTTCATCGAGCCCGACATGAAAACGGTTGCAGCGACCGGTGCGGAGGTCGCCTTTCTCGCTCTCCCCCACGGCGCTGCGGCGCCCTTCGCCCGCGACCTTCTCAATCTAGGGATCAAGGTCATCGATCTTAGCGCCGACTTCCGGCTCGATGACGCCGGGGTTTATGCCGACTTCTACGGACAACCGCACCCCGCCCCGGAGCTTCTCGACGAAGCGGTCTTCGGACTACCGGAAGTTTACTCTAAGGAAATCAAAGAGGCCCGGCTGGTGGCTTCACCCGGATGCTACCCCACCTCGATCATGCTTCCCCTTCTCCCTCTTCTTCGGGAGGAGTTGATTGATCCAAACACCATCACCGTGTCATCGATGAGCGGAGTCAGCGGAGCCGGGAGAAAAGCCGATCTCCCTCTGATTTTTGCCGAGGTCAACGAGAGTGTTCGCTCTTACGGACTCCCCCGTCATCGCCACCTTTCGGAGATCGAGCAGGAACTTGGCAAGGCTGCTGGAGAGCCAGTGACCATTTCTTTTGTCCCCCACCTTGTTCCCGTCACGGCGGGAATTTGCACCACCACCTTTGCCAAACTCGAAAGTGGATTCGAAGAAGTGACCCGTGCCCTTGACGACGCCTATGCCGACGCCCCGTTTGTCCGCTTGCGTGGGACCGGAGTATCGCCCGATACGAAGCACGTGACCGGCACCAACTATCTTGATATCGGCTGGCACCACGATGCCCGCACCGGACGTCTCATTCTCCAAAGTGCCGAAGACAACCTCGGGAAGGGCGCTGCCGGCCAGGCGGTGCAAAGCTTCAATCTCATGACCGGAAAGCCGGAGACCACCGGGCTTCAGACTCTCTAGAACACACCCATGGATCTTCCCTACAAGCGAGCCAAAGGAGGCGTTTGCGCCGCCCGGGGTTTTCTCGGATCTGCGGTTTCCTGCGGCATCAAGGATCCTGCCTCCGACCGACTGGACCTGTCGTTGATTTACTCAAGGCACGCTTGCCTTAGTGCCGGGATGTTCACCCAGAACCGCGTAAAGGCGGCACCGGTCCGGGTCTCACAAAACCACCTTCGCGCCGACAGCATCCGCGCCATCATTACCAACAGCGGAAATGCCAATGCCTGCACCGGCCCCAAGGGCATGCAGGACGCCAAAAACATGGCTCGCGAAACCGCCCGGCTTCTCGACCTTCGCCAGCGGGAGGTCGCGGTCTGTTCCACCGGTGTCATCGGACTCCCCATGCCCATGATGCGGATTGAGCCGAAGTACGAGGAATTAGTGAATTCACTTGAGAAAAAGCAGGGCAACCATGTGGCCCGCTCAATCATCACCAGCGACACCCACGAAAAGGAATTTGCAATCTCACTGGAGCTCCATGGAAAGCGCATCCGCATCGGGGGATGCGCCAAGGGAGCCGGCATGATCAATCCGAACATGGCCACCATGCTCTGCTTCGTCACAACCGACGCGAACATCGGACAAAAGTGCCTGGACGGAGCGATTCGCGAGGCCGTGGATCAAACTTTCAATCGCATCACCATCGACGGGGACACTTCGACCAACGACTCGGTCATCCTCCTCGCCAACGGAGCCGCCGAAAACAAACGAATCCGCCGCGGAAGCAAGGAGTGCCAGCACTTTACCCATGCCCTCGCCTTCGTGATGAACAAACTGGCCAAGGCGATCGTCCGGGACGGGGAACGCGTTACCAAGTTTGTCACGGTCGAAGTCAGGGGAGCCCGCAATGCCTCCGATGCCAGGAAGGTCGCGCAAGCCGTCGCCAATTCCTCGTTGGTGAAATCATCGTGGAATGGCAACGATCCCAACTGGGGTCGCATTATTCACGCGGTGGGTTACTCCGGAGCGAGCATTCGCGAAGAGCTCATCGACATCTACTACGAATCAAAAAAAGCCTGCAGTGGCGGTCTCCAAAGCAAGACCAATCCCGAAGTGCTCCGCAACATCGTGAGCAAGCCGGAATTCAAGGTCACCGTCGACCTGGGTCTCGGGGAAGGCAGCCATCATATCTATGCTTCCGACCTCTCACCGGAGTATGTCGACTTCAACCGCTCCGAATACGCCTACTGGAAGCAGGCAAAGAAGGACGGTTTGGTCTGATCGGTGGCTGTGTTCCTAGGCCAGGTCCAGCGCCCGGGCCAAGGCCCCGATGATGGCGTCTCCCTCTTCGATTCCCACCGAAAGCCTCAGCAGGTTGGGTGAAACCCCGCAGGCCTCCGCCCAGTCCAATTCAAAGTAGTGGGCCAGCATGGTGTAAGGACTCGCCAGGGTAAACTCCGTTCCCAGGCTCGGCCCTTTGCAAAGCTCGAGAGCATCGTAAACCTTGGGCATTTTACGCGGCTGCTTCAGGGTGAATGAGACCAGTCCTCCATATCCGCCGCTTTCCCGACGGATCAAGCGATACTCGTGGGCGGTGTTGAACTTGGGATACCACACCCGTCCCACCGCGGGATGCTCGTGAAGGTAATCCGCCACCAACTCCCCGTTGCAGTTGGATTTCAACACGCGTTCGCGGTAACTCTTCATGTTTGAAATCAGCACTCCGCAATCTCCGGCATACAGTCGGGACCCTCCCCCGGTATCTTCCCGAAAAAACTCCCTCAGGTCCTTCGCCCAAATCGAATCTTCATTGAGCGTCACCAGACCGGCCATGACATTTCCGGTTCCGGAGATCCACTTCGTCATGCTCGTGGTCACCAGATCGGCATACTTCAGCACATCCAGATTCACCGAGCTGCAAACGGTATCGTCCACCACCAGAGGAACCCCACCCTGGCGGCAGGCTTCGGAAATCCGCGGAAGATTCACCGTCCGTAAAAGCGGGTTACTTGGCACCTCGCAAAAAACCGCCGCAAACTCGCCCTCCTGGATCCGCCTGACCGCCGAATCCAAATCCTCGCCATCGGCATCGTAAAGGAACACCACCCCGTTTCCGAACCTCTCCTGCACCTTCAGGGAGTCAACGTAGGGAAACTCCAACTGAAGGGTCTTTCGGCTTGGGAAAAGATTCATCACGGCCCGGTAGGCCGAAAAAATCCCGGCCATCCCGCTTTCGTAGATAAAGTGGTCGTCCAGAGCCGCACCCGAGTATTCGGAGAGCTGCTGTTTGAGCATGACAGTTGAAACTCCCTCCGGCTCGCGTTCCTGGAGAAGGTCTTCGGCCTGCCGTGTGCTCACGATCTCTCCGCTGAACCGCCAATACTCCATGGCCACTCCAATGGCCGTCTCCGGCACCACCAGCGCCTGCATGCCATCATCGTAACTCGCAATCCGGGTGGCCACCGCCAGCTTGCGCTCGACATATCGCTGGGCACCCTGGGCCGCCCGTTTGTGGGGAAACACGATGGCCCGTTTCCCCGTTTCGGCGATTTCGTCAGTGGCCTTGGCGAACAAGCGTTTCACCAGAGGATGAAGGAAAAACCGCGGGTATCCCGCTTCGAGCTTCTTCATCACCCGATCCCTGCCCTCTTCGTATCCAATCACGGAATCCCAGGTCGGGAGGGAAACGGCACAGGCATGCGGAGTGTCTGGCATCGGACGTCCCAACGACCGTG
This sequence comes from Akkermansiaceae bacterium, assembly GCA_050049035.1. GTDB lineage: Bacteria > Verrucomicrobiota > Verrucomicrobiia > Verrucomicrobiales > Akkermansiaceae > SW10. Next base: position 5,033 of record JASFWU010000045.1, read on the forward strand.
CATTCCAGAGTGGCTGCTTCAAAAGATCCCGCACGGCGCAGGTTCTGCCCCTTCGGCCCGATTTCCGCAAGTCCCGCTTTCCCGATAATTCCATTGACACCCCGCAACGTCCCTCCTAGCTTGCGCGCCCCTTAAAGCGGCACGGGCTACCCGGACCGCCCAACGGAACCCAGAAAAACAATGAAAACGTTTTCAGCAAAACCAGCTGACGTCGAGCGTTCATGGCATGTCATTGATGCCAAGGACCAGATCGTCGGCAAAGTCGCCGTGGAGGCAGCCCGTCTCCTCCGCGGAAAGCACAAGGCGATCTTTACGCCTCACATTGATACCGGTGACTTCGTCATCATCATCAATGCCGAACACGCCCGCTTCACCGGAAGCAAGGAGCAGCACAAAATCTACGCCCGTCACTCCGGATACGTCGGCGGACAAACCATCGAGACTCCCTCGAAGGTTCGCCAACGTCGCCCCGAACTCATTCTCGAGTGGGCCGTCAAAGGCATGGTTCCCAAGAACAAGCTCGGTGCTGCTCAAATGAAGAAGCTCAAGATCTATGCCGGTGATACCCACCCGCACGAAGCCCAGGAGCCCACTCCCGTCACTCTCTAATCCTCACTTCTTTCCATTACTATGAGCGAAACATTTACTGCCACCGGCCGACGCAAGACGGCTGTTGCCCGTGTCTGGATGACCGAAGGAACCGGTGAGGTGACCATCAACGAAGAGCCATTCGAGGAGGTCTTCGCGACCCTGACCCTGCAGGGCCAGGTTCTCGAGCCCCTTCAGGTCGCCAACCTCCGCAACAAGTTCAACGTGAAAGCGGTGACCCGTGGAGGCGGACTTCACGGCCAGGCCGATGCCATCAAGCTGGCCATCGCCCGCGCCCTAATCGTGCACGATCCGGAGCTCCGCCCTGCTCTCAAGGCCGCCGGCCTCCTTCGTCGCGACCCTCGTGCCAAGGAGCGCAAAAAGCCCGGCCAGCCCGGAGCGCGCAAACGCTTCCAGTTCTCGAAGCGTTAATCGGGCTCGATCCGACACCCACTTTCCAAAGCCGCTCCTTTCCGGGAGCGGCTTTTTGCTTGACGGATCGAAGTCTGGGAGCCTAACCAAGGAGCTTTGAAAGAGTTGTCCTCATGAAAAACCCCTCCCGCTTCGTCCTCTTGTCGTCTCTCGCTGTTCTCAGCGCGCCAGCCGCTGTCATCTCGATCCCTCCCGGGAATGTCACCGCCTCTTCTCAGATTGGCGACACCACAAGCTTCAATCGGGCTGACGACTATATTGTCGACGGAAGCGGTCTTACCGGTCTTCAACACACGGGCGCTGTAGAACCCAACATGTGGCTTTCCTCCGGAACCTCATTTGGAGGGGATGACCCTGACCCGCGGGTCACCTTCGACCTTGGCGCGGTTTACTTGATCTCACAGATTCAGGTTTGGAACTACAACGAGAACCCACCCAATCTCACCGGACGTGGAGTGAATGCCGTTACCATCAACTTCGGAACCACCCCGGCCCTGGGGTCAACCGTTCCCGGCATCACCAATTTCGCCCAAGCTTCCGGATTGGAAACCTACACCGGTGAAGTCTTCAACGCCTTCACTCCTTTCACTGCTCGCTACATCGAGTTCGATATCGATTCCAACCACGGAGGCGACAACAACTTCTACGGCCTCTCGGAAGTGCAGTTCGACGGAGTGGTGATTCCCGAGCCTTCCTCGGTCCTCCTGGGTGGAATCGCTCTCCTTGGACTGTTGAAGCGACGCCGCTAGCCAAAGAGCGTTTACTCATTTTTTGCAACGCCCCGTCGGACTTTCCGATACGGGCGTTCTTTTTACCCCGATCGCATCCCGGCACGATCAATTTGGAAAGAACCGAGACCACTGATTGAAAACAGGGGGCATGCCTCTATCTTCCCGTCACCATGAACATCACTCAAAAAGGAATCGCCACCGGAGTCATCCTCATCGCCCTCGCCTTGACCGGCTATCTCGGAAGCGGGATGGAGAGCTGGACGGCCTTGATTCCATCTTTTGCCGGGGTTCCTATTCTCGTTGGCTCGCTCATTGCACGCGATCCCGCCAAACAAAAACACGGGATGCACCTCGCAGCCCTCTTCGGTCTCCTTGGCTTTCTCGCTCCTCTTGGCCGCATCATCCCGACAGTGGCCAAGGGCGAGTTTGTGCTCAACCTTGCCACCGGCTGCATGATTGCGATGACGGTGGTGTCAGCCATTTTCGTTTTCTTCTGCGTTCAGTCCTTCAAGGAAGCCCGCCGGAACCGCGAATCCTGATTCGATCCCATGCGTCCTCGAATCCCCACACTCCTCGTCCTCTACTCACTCGCTTCCTTGGCCCTTGTTCCGGCCGAGGAAGCCAATTGGCCGCAATTCCGGGGAAACGAACAGGGCATCGCCCGCAACCGCGAGCTTCCAAAAATCTGGAACAAGAAGACGGGCATCGCCTGGCAAAAGGAACTCGCCGGTTTCGGGCAATCGAGCCCCGTGATCTGGGGCGATCACGTTTACCTCACCAGCACCGGTGGCGATCGCAAGGAACACCTCTTCCTCGAGTCCTTTTCGGTGAAATCCGGCGAGCGAACGTGGATTCGGAAGTTCCCCGCTTCCAAAACAGTCAAGGAGGTCAGCAAAATGATCTCACAGGGCGCTCCTACTCCCGTTGCGGGACCGGAGGGAATCTTCACCTTCTTCGAGTCAGGCGACCTGGTGGCCTTCGACCATGACGGAAAAAAATTGTGGCATCGAAAACTTCAGGACGAGTTCGGTGAATTCAAGGGAGGCCACGGCGTCGGCTCTTCCCTCGTCGGCACCCCCGGAAAACTCTTCCTTCTCATCGATCACGACGGACCCTCCTACCTCCTCTGCCTTGAGCGCAAAACAGGCAAGACCCTTTGGAAGGCCAACCGCGAACCCCGCATGTCATGGACCACTCCGCTCGTGTTTCAGAATGGCGGGAAGGGACAGATTCTCATCTCATCGAATGGAGTCGTGGAAGCCTACCGCATCAAGGATGGCGAACGACTTTGGTGGGTTGATGGCGTCAGAAAGAACACTGTGGCGTCCCCGGCAAGCGACGGCAAAGTGGTCGTGATCGGCTCATCCGATCCTCGCCAGTCCATGGCCGTCAGGATGGGTGGCAAGGGAAACGTCAGCGAAACACCCATTGCCTGGCGGGCGGCTTCGGCGACCTCCAGCTTCTCCTCTCCCATCATCGACCGGGGTATCGTCTACTTTGTCAATCGCACCGGCATGCTTCAGGCCCAGAGCCTCGAGACCGGGGAGCAGCTCTGGAAAAAGCGACTCCCCGCTTCCACCTGGGCCTCTCCGATTTCCGACGGAAGCCACCTTTACTTCTTTTGTAAGAACGGGCAATCCATGGTCCTCGACACTTCAGCCAAGGAACCAACGGTCATTTCCGAAAACACCGTGCCGCTGACCGAGGACGAAACTCTTTACGGAGCGGGCGCTGGCCGAAGCTGTTTCATTCTCCGGAGCGGTCGTAGGATTTTCAAGATCGGCAAATAGCGGGAGCTCAAGAGCTCAATCGGCCCTAATCAAGGCGTCGCAATGAGGTCGGCCAGGGATCGTCAAACGACTCTCCTGCGTGCCACGCCGAGATTTCATCGTCTGTGCAGAGAGCATCCTCAAGAGCTGCCAGGAATGACTCCCGGTCCACCTTGCGACCAATCAAGGTCAGTTCGTTGTGACGATCACCGAAGACCGGGTGCTTCTCTCTGAGTTGGGCCTCAAGGTGTGAGATCTCTTCGGGGAGGAGTTTGCCATCATGATTGTGAACCAACTCGGCCCGCCACTGGCCGGTCAGTTCCAATGAGATCTGACTCCCCGATTGTTGCCATAAGAGGACCTGTCCTGGACGAGAAGCAAGCCAGAGAAATCCCTTGGTGCGATAAAGCCCGGTTCCCATCTTACTACGACAAACTTCGTACAAACGACCTGGATGAAAAGGCCTTTGATCGCGGAAGACCAGGGCTTCGACTTCCTCGAGGGTAGAGGAATCCTCATCGAGATCGAACTGCTGCGCCCTTTCCCCCAACACTGAAAGCCTGGGTGCCGGAGTGGCATCGAGTTGTGGCAGAAGGATCCCGGCCTGGGCCGAAAGCCCGACCGTGGCATGGGGTTGGATCTTTTGCAGAATGCCCACTTGAGTCTCAACCACCTCTTTCGAAACGGTATCGACCTTGGTGAGAATGATGACATTGGCAAAGGCCAGTTGCTCAATGAGAATCCCGGCGGCCTGCCGCAGGGCCTCGTCTCCGGGAGCTTCGACCTCGCCAATCAAAACGCGGCCATCGGCAAAATCGCGATGAAGATTCAGGGCATCCACCGTGACGATGAAATGCCGTAAGGAAAATCGCTGGTCTTGGGTCAAGGCCTTGATCAAGGGCCAAGGCCGGGCCGCACCGGTACTTTCGCAAAGAACAAGCGGAGGCGGCGGTTCAAGCTTCGCAATCTCCTTCAAGGCCGAACCCACCGAAGCAAAGAGTCCCTCTCTCGCGTGGCTTCCATGAAGGGCCGCTACTCCTCCGACGAGAAGACCGGGCGCCGGAGACGTGTTGTCATCGGAGAGCAACTCCGCATCGAGGCCAAACTCGCTCAGGTCATGAACGATCACCGGGACATCCTTCAAGTTGTCATCACGACGCCAACGCCGGAGAAGGGTGGTCTTTCCCGAACCGAGAAAACCGCAAAGGGCGACAACCGGAATCTGATCCAAAGACTTCACCTATTCTGAATCGGTCTTGAGATTCTTGATGGCCTCAAACAGTCCCTCTTTGTTTACCCCGCGTTTGTTCATCCATTCGATGACGTCTCCCCTTGGTCGACCTTCCAGTTTGATCAGGCACAAAGCGGCCGCGGCAGAGGCCCGGTTGCAACCACTATTGCAATGCAAATAAACCGGCCCACTCCCCTCTCCCGCTGCTGCAAGAATCTCTTTTTGCTGGTCCGCCGTGATTCCCTCGCTCGTGAGAGGAATGTGGATGTATCTTAAGCCCAGCTTTTCGGCCGCCTCGAGATCAGGAAGAACATCGGTCACGCTGATCACAGTCCTGACGCCAATCTCCTTCAAGGAAGCCAATCCTTTGTCGGAATCAGGCTGTCCACCGGACAAAATCCGCGACGAATGGCGATAGACGTTTTCCACTCCCTCCAGCTGCAGCTCCACCACCTCGGGGATTTCCTTGTCTTCTTCGCTGTTCGTAGCGGCCGGCTCTTCTCCGCAGCCCAAGAGACCAAGTGAGAGGAGCGACACGAGGCAGGATTTCAGATCAATCATGACGGCAGAACCATCGCCCTTTTCGTCCACGATCAAATAAAAATAGTGCAAATCATTTGAATAGGAACAGGCAACCGGAGGTCGAATCAAAAAGAAACCACACCCTGTCATATGAAAGGAATCCCCGTTTTCGCCCTCGGACTCATCTCCCTCCACCTGGGAGCCTGTAAGCCCTCGGACTTTGAGTCCGGAAAAACCAATCTGGAAGATCGCATCGAGCAACTTGAGAAGGAAAAGGCCGAAGCCCTTGCCATGAGCGAAGCCGCAAAGCTTGGAGAACTGGAGACGGTGCGAGAGCAACTGCAGATCGCACTCGAGGCCCTCGCGGCACAACAAGTCACGGAAACCGAAAGCCCGGCCATTCCCCCAATCCCGGACGGAGGTTTGAATCCCACATCTGTTACGGAGGATAACGAAGCTCCTCTGGCCAAGCTTGCCCTGAAGGAAATCGACCCCGTCGAAACCGTGCTCGGAGAAAGGGACCACCAAGTCTTCTTCGTGGAGTTGGCCAAGTTTGGCGAATGGTTCCAAACGACGGACTACGGATTTGTCTGGAAACCGGACACGATCACCTCTGATCCGGACTGGCGCCCCTATACCCGGGGACGTTGGATGTATTCCGACCAGGGATGGACCTGGGCCTCTGACGAGCCCTTCGGGTGGGCGGTTTATCACTATGGTCGATGGGCCATGCTCGAAGACCACGGCTGGGTTTGGATTCCCGGCGACGATTGGGCACCGGCCTGGGTGTCGTGGCGTCAAAGCGATGACCACATTGGCTGGAGCCCCCTGCCCCCGGAAACGCTCCATCATGAAGTCTACAACTTTGATACCGGAATCGACGAGGTCTACAGCCTCGCACCGGAAAGCTACTCTTTCGTTCCCATCAGCCACTTTCACGAACCGGTCATCGATTACTGTCTGCCACCCGCAACGGTGGTGAACATTGTGATCAGAACCACCAACGTGACCCGAATCTGGACCCGCGACCGGAGGATCCACTGTGGTGGTCCGGACTTCGGTTGGGTGAACCGCCATTGTCTGCGTCCGATTCCACGGTGCCGCCTCGATCTACGACATGATCGGCTTCGCTTCGCACGCCGGAACCGTCATCACTTTCACGATGGATGCCTCGAGGTTTTCGCTCCTCCGGTCAGGGCTGCCTGGAATCCTGCTGTCAGACCCTTTGCTCCCTGCCGCAATCTCGGACAGGTCCGGCGGGTGATGGGAACCAATCGGTGTGATCGCCGGGTCGTGACACGCTTCCAACAAGCGATGGTGCGACGTCACCAGGAAGCCAGCCGGGTTATTCGGACCAATGAAGTCAGAACAACCCTGCAGCGGCATCAACATAACCGTGAAGCGTGGCAGGATCGAATCGCCGTCACCCGGCGCAACACCGCCATCAAGGAAGCGGGCCAGCAGCGGGAGATCGAGAATGCCCGGAGAGTGAAACAAGAGAAGCTTGCCAAAGAACGAGCCGAGCAGATTGCGGCCGCTGAGCGTGCTGCTCTGGAAAAACGCCGCCGTGAGGCGATGCAACAAGCCCGTAGTGAAAAAGAACGGGCTGAAGCAGAAGCACGTCATCAGGCTGCACAAGCTGAGATCGAACGTCGTCGACTGGCGCAGCTGGAACTGCAGCGCCAGGAACAACTTAAGGCACAAGCGGCCGCCGCCGAGCGAGAGAAGCAGCGGCTCCTGGCCGTTCAGCGAGCCCAGGATGAGGCCAAGAAACGGGCCGCCGAGGAACGCGCCAAAGCTTTGGTGGCTCAGAAACTGGCTGCTCAAAAACGGGAAGCAGCACGAGTGGCTGCTGAGAAACGCGCTCAAGCTGAAGCAGCCCAACGGGCCCGTGCCTTGCAAGCTCGGAAGCTCGAGGAGCAAAAACGCGAAGCCGACATACGCGCAGCCCAAAAGCGGGCCGCTGAGGATGCTGCCAAACGCGCCGCTCAACTCCGGGCGGAGGGTCTCCGCCGCAAGGTCGAAGCCGATACGAGGGCCAAAGCAGAGATGCAACGCCGTGCGGAAGAGGCGGGAAAGCGCACTGCGGACGAAAGAGCCAAAGCCTTGAT
>JASFWU010000377.1:0-3052 GCA_050049035.1 Akkermansiaceae bacterium
ATCGACAAGCCCATCGCGGCGCTCCTCAAGGACCTGAAGCAACGTGGACTCCTCGATGACACCCTGGTAATCTGGTCGGGCGAGTTTGGACGCACCCCGATGCGAGAAAACCGCGGAGGCAAGACGATGCGGAATGTCGGTCGCGACCATCATCCGGCAGCCTACACCCTTTGGATGGCTGGGGGCGGAGTGAAACGGGGGTTCACCTTTGGCGAAACCGACCCGCTTGGCTACAACGCCGCCGTCAATCCGGTAAGCGCGCATGATCTTCACGCCACTCTCCTTCACCTGCTCGGCTTCGATCACAAACGCTTCACCCATCCCTTCCAGGGACTCGACCAACGCCTGACCAACGTCACCAAATCCTCGCGGGTCCTGCACGAGGTCATGGCCTGAACTCAACAAACAACATCATGAAATCCCTCCTTGCCTTCTGTCTCCTGATCTCATTTTCGACTGCCAAACAGCCCAACATCCTCTTCATCCTTGCCGACGATCTGGGCATTCACGATCTCTCCATCGAAGGGTCGACTTTTTACGAAACACCGCACATTGATGCCATCGCCCGCAGTGGAATGCGCTTCACGAATGGCTACTCGACCTGCCAGGTGTGTTCGCCGTCCCGGGCCTCCATCATGAGCGGGCAATACCCGGCGCGGATTGGCATCACCGACTGGATCGGAGCCGCCACCGGCACTCGTTGGAATCGAAACGACAAGGCCCTTCCCCCGCCCAATGGTTCCGCTTTGCCTGCCAAGGTGACCACCGTGGCGGAAGCGCTGAAGTCGGGTGGTTATCGTACTTTCTTTGCCGGGAAGTGGCACCTTGGTGGAAATGGATCCGGCCCCGAAGAGCACGGCTTTGAAATCAACAAGGGAGGCTACTCGTCGGGATCACCGCGCGGCGGATACTTCGCGCCCTTCAACAATCCCAAGCTCAAGGATGGCAAAAACGGCGAAGCCCTTCCCGAGCGACTGGCCCGGGAAACGGTCGACTTCATCAAGCAGGAATCGGCCAAACCCTTCTTCGCCTTTCTCTCGTTTTACTCGGTCCATGGACCGATCCAGACTTCGAAGGAACTCTGGGAAAAGTACCGGAAGAAGGCGACTGATGCCGGGCTGGCCAAGGAGCGCTTCCTCGTCGACCGCACCCTTCCGGTGAGACAGGTTCAAGACTGCCCCATCTACGGTGGGATGATGGAGGCGATGGACTCGGCGATCGGCCTGGTCACCGCTCATCTCAAGGAAGCGGGGCTCGATGAGAACACCATTATCGTTTTCACCTCCGACAACGGCGGGGTTTCTTCTGGCGATGCCTTCGCCACGGCATGCCTGCCCTTCCGGGGTGGCAAGGGCCGCCAATGGGAAGGTGGGATCCGCCAGCCCTACTACATCGTGGCCCCGGGAGTTACCAAAGCCGGGAGCACCTCCAGGCAGTTTGCAACCGGCACCGACTTTCTTCCGACTCTTCTCGAGCTCGCCGGCATCAAGATGCAGCCCACCCAGGTCATCGACGGAATCTCGCTCGTTCCCGCCCTCAAAGGCGGCTCCTCTCCCCGCACCCTTTACTGGCACTATCCCCACTACGGGAACCAGGGCGGCGAACCATCGGGCATCATTCGCGAGGGTGACCACAAGCTCATCCGCTACTACGAAGACGGCCGCGAGGAACTCTACAACGTGGTTGCCGATCCGGGAGAGCAAAAGGACCTCGCATCCGCAAAGCCCGACCTGGTGAAAGCCCTGTCCGCCAAGCTCACCGCACACCTCAAAGAAGTGGGAGCGATCATTCCCAAGCCGGATCCCCGCTTTGACGCCGCGAAAAAGAAGATCCAGCTCAAAAACCTCCACACCAAGAGGAAGGCCGCCCTTGAAAAGCAGCACGCCAACTTCCTAAAGCCGGACTACCGTCCCAACCCGAGCTGGTGGGGCTCGCTGCAGAGCAAGGATTGAATAGGACAGTTCGCGCTCCCGGTTTTTTCTTTTGCAAATGCGGGGAGCGAATCGATACGGTTGAGGTTCTCTCTTGCGGGTGATTCCGTGAAGAGGGGCTTCTTTCTTGCCTTCTCAAATCGATGATCCGACTGCCTTTCGCCACCCTGACTGCCGCCTTGTTTTTTTCAAAGCTCTGCCCGGTCGAAGCCAATGTCATCATCAGCGAGTTTCTGGCGTCAAACGTCTCCGGATTGACCGATGAGGACGGCGACAACTCCGACTGGCTGGAGCTCTCCAATCCTAGCAGCGTTGCGGTGGATCTCACGGGCTGGTGGCTGACGGATGACGAGAGCGATCTTACCGCGTGGCAGATACCGGCGCTTGTTCTCCAGCCCGGAGAAAAGGTGGTGGTCTTTGCCTCAAACAAGAATCGCGCGGTCGCGGGACAGCAGCTTCATACCAATTTTCGACTCAGTGCCTCGGGCGAATTTCTGGCTCTGGTGAGGCCGGATGGCACAACCATCGAGTCGTCCTTTGCTCCGGCCTACCCGCAACAGTATCCAGACATCTCCTATGGTGTCGGGAGCTCGGGAGGCTCGACGACTTCCCTCGTTGGGGCCGGCTCTCCGGTCCGCTATCTCGTGCCCGGCGATGCCTCGGTCGATGTCGGAGGAGCCAACCCGTTCCATGTTGCTACCTTCGATGACTCATCATGGACCGCAGCGGAGATGGGAGTGGGATATGCCACCAGCGCCCAGGATCCCTACAATGCTTTTATTGGAACCGGCGGGAACCTTCTTGGACCGCTCTACTTGGAAAACACTTCGGTCTACCTTCGCATTCCTTTCAACCTAGACCAGCCGGAACTCGTGACCTCGCTGCAGTTCTCGGCACGATACGATGATGGCTTTGCCATTTACATCAACGGGAGCCCGATCCTCGCGTCGGCCCTCGGGCCATCCGACGGGGTTTGGGATTTTGAGGCAAACGCGAGCGCCAATCACAGCGACACCGAAGCGATCGCCTTGCAGCCATTCCCGATCAATTTGGCCGGAGTCAATCTGCTGGCCGGAGAGAACATCCTTGCGGTTCATGGATTGAATCGAAGTGCGACCAGT
>JASFWU010000301.1:0-3816 GCA_050049035.1 Akkermansiaceae bacterium
TTGAAACAGATCTTTGGAACCACTGATCGTTTCGAGGTCGAGGTGAGCACCAGCCCCGGAAAAAAGGGATCGGAAGAAGATTGGAAAAAGTGGCGTCCCGATTTTTCCAAATACGATGTCATTGTGAGCAATTACAACGGTCAGATGTGGCCGGGCGAAGTGCGTGAGGCTTTCGTCAAGTATGTCAAAAACGGGGGAGGATTTGTTTCCGTGCATGCCGCCAACAACGCTTTTCCGATGTGGCCTGAATACAATGAAATGATTGGTCTGGGTGGCTGGGGAGGACGCACCGAGAAGAGCGGGCCTTACGTTTACTACAAGGATGGCAAGAAAGTGGTTGATGGCTCCCCCGGACGGGGTGGTGGTCACGGGCCCCAGCATGAGTTTGTCGTGGTGAACCGGGCACCGGAACACCCGATCACCAAGGAGATGCCGGCCGAATGGCTGCACACCAAGGATGAACTCTACGACACCCTTCGTGGTCCGGCCAAAAACATGGAGGTCCTCGCGACCGCCATGAGTCAAAAGAGCAAGAGGGGTGAGCCGATGCTGATGGCGCTCGACTACGGGAAAGGACGTGTTTTCCACACGACTTTGGGACACGCAACCTACTCAATGCAGTGCCGTGGATTTTACGATACCCTCCTTCGTGGAGCGGAGTGGGCGGCCGGATGTGAAGTCACTCTTGAGTGGTCCAAGGATTTCCCGACCAAGGAGAAAACCTCCCCGGTAGCTGCGAAGTAAGCCAAGCTCTGAATCAGACTGCAGGCGCCCGCCGGACCTTGAAATGGATGATCCGGGGGGTGCGGTTTGGTTGCCGCTCGTTGGGGCGGCCCTTCATCCCTTCCTGGGATTCTGTGTCCAGCAAGCCACTTGCCGTGGCGTCAGGCTCACCGTCATTGTTTCGGTGGCCAATTTGGTGACTTGTGCGGTTTTTCTTTGCTACCTGAAGCCGACGGGCGCTTGGTCGCTTTCAGGTTACGACTGGCTCGCCATCGGCAACGGGTTGGTCTTTTTCTTCGGACAGTGGTTTTCAACCCAGTCGGTGAAATCAGGAGATCTCGCGGTGCACTCATCGGCCCTTGGGATGAAGGTCATTGTTGTCGGAGTGCTCTCAATGATGGTGGGCCTGGAGCCCGGGTCGTGGAGTCTGATCACCGGAGTGCTTTTGGCGACCCTTGCGGTTTTTCTGGTTTCCGGAGGCAGCCTTGAGGGATGGCGGAAGCATCAAACCACGGTATGGCTGACCTTGCTGGCCTGCCTTTTTTTCGGCCTCAATGATTTCCTGACCGGTTGGCGGAGCCGGGAGATTGGCCCCGATCGATGGCTGGTCCTGATGATGGGAACCAGCGGGGCGGTTTCGGTCGGGCTTCTGGTCAGTCGAAAACGACAATTGCCCCTTTTAATCAAGGTTCCTCAGGCTCGAAATTTTGTTTTGGGAGCAGGGTTCCTTCTGGCCATCCAGGCCCTGGTGGTGAATTTGGCCTTCAGTCGTTATGGCCAGCCAACTTTGAGCAACGTGGTCTACAGCTCCCGCGGCTTGATGGCGGTGGTTTTTCTGTATGTCATTCAGAAGAAGAGTGATCCGGAAACGCTCAAGGAACAGATTCTGGGAGCTGTCTTGATGGTGGTTGCCTTGGGGGTGGTCCTCGGACTGTAGGAAGGTTTCAACCTTGGTCTTGGTTCAAGTGTGCGATCGTTTCAGAAGTCTGCGGCGTGCTCCAGATCCGGGAGTTCTTTAAAGCGTGGTGAGTGAACCGGTGAGCAATCCTGGCAGCCTCATGAAGCGTTTTTCCTTTGGCAATTGAGCCCGCAAGAGCAGCGGAAAGAGTGCACCCGGTCCCGTGCGTTTGGGGGAGGTCGAGATGGGGAGATTCGAAGGTCATGCAGGATTCATCGACGACGAGGAGGTCCCGGTGGCCTGAGCTGGCTTCAAAGTGTCCGCCTTTCAGGTAGCAGGCGGCGTTGAATCTTCGGGCAAGCGCGTGTGCACAGTCTTCCTGTTCGATGTGCGATGTGATTTCACGTTTCAGGAGGAACCCTGCTTCCGGAAGATTGGGAGTGATGACGGTCGCGAGAGGGAGCAGTTGATCGGAGACCGCGGCAAGAGCGTCGTCCTGCAACAAAGGGTCACCGGTGGATGCCACCATGACCGGGTCGACGATCAAAGGGATCGTGGAATTTTCAAGCAAGCCGCAGACGACTTCAATATGCGCTTTGGAAAAGAGCATGCCTGTCTTGATTGCAGCCACTGGATAACTTTTGAGAAGTAGCTCAATCTGGTCACCAAGAACGGTTGGCGGCACCGGGTGAACCTGGCTGACGGTGAGCGGTGTTTCTGAAACGACACAGGTGACGGCGGTGAGTCCATGAACCCCGAGGCTGGAGAATGTCTTGAGATCTGCCTGAAGGCCGGCCCCGGCCGAGCAGTCCGAACCAGCAATCGTGAGGGCAACGGGAGTGGTCATGCCGGATGGTAGATGCAACCCGCATTGAAACAAGTGGGGAGAGCGGGAGTGCCAGAATCACCGGACTTGCGGGAGATCGGTCGACTTTCTACGGTGAGGGCGTGTCGGATAATTTTCGAGAAGTGCCGGGTCTCAAAGTGGAAGTGGAGAAGGTGGTCTATGTGCCTGATCTGGATGCGCCCGAGGAAAGACCACATCCATATGTATACTTTTTGAAGATCGTGAACGGATCAGTTGAGACGATTTCAATCCGGGGGCGCAAGTGGATGCTCAGGGATGATACGGGTCAGCTTTTCGTGGTGGAAGGGCAGGGGGTGGTCGGGGAAACTCCCGTGCTCCAACCTGGCGAAAGCTTCTCCTACAATTCTTATCATGTTGTCGCCCGCAACAGCGTCGCCAGCGGAACATTTTTTGGAATGGGCCAGGATGGTGGCGGAATCCGGGTCAGTATTCCGGAGTTTCGTTTGGTGGTTCCGGAGTCGGAGTGAGGACGGCATCCATGGGGATGTCGTGTGCTTCGCCCGGCAGTTCGGCAACGATTTGAATGGGAAAAGCCACTCCGATTTTTCGCGCACACGGGTAGCGTTTGAGAATGCGATCATAGAAGCCGCCTCCCTGCCCGAGGCGGTGCCCGGACCTGGTGAACGCGAGTCCCGGACAGACGATGGCATCGAGATGGGTCGGCGGGGTGCCTTCAAATGGTTCAAGAATCCCGAAACTGCCCGGTCGCAGGGCTGCGAGATTTTCAACCGGCAGGAATTCCATCGTTCCCGGACCGGTGATGCGGGGAAGGAACCACGACACTTCCGGAAACTCAATGATGAGCTGGAGAAGGGCCGGTTCGGTTCGGGTCGCCGCAAAAAGAGCGACCTGGGATCCGGGAGGAAAACGGAGCAAGGTGCGGATTTGTCGCGAAAGGATGTCGACTTCTCCGACCTCAAGATGAGCAAGGCGGTCACGCATCTCCGGCCTCAATTGGTGCTTGGTTTTCAAAATGCGGATGATCGGGATCAAGGGAGGTTAATCGGAGAGATAGGGTTCAAGTGCTTCCCTGAGAGCGGTCCGGGCCCTGAAGAGCTGGCTTTTCACCGCCGGAATTGAGAGATCGAGGACCCGGGCAATCTCGTCGTATGGCATCTGCTCGTAACGTCTCAGCACGACCGCGAGACGTTGCTTTTCAGGCAGGCTTGCAATGGCGCGATCAACGACCGCTCTCAGCTCGTCCTGTTCGAGTGATTGATCCGGCCGCGAACCGGGATGTTGGTCTTCGACCGATCGATGCCAATCGTCCTCCTGTTCATCGAGCGAATGTTCCTTGCGGCGCGATTTTTTACGGCTGGCGTTGAAG
>JASFWU010000300.1:0-3816 GCA_050049035.1 Akkermansiaceae bacterium
CACAATTCTTCACCCCGGAGCTGGGAATCAACAAGGCAGGGTTCAACAAGGAGTTCTACACCCATGGTGCCCGCGAATTGATGTTCACCGGTGCCTTTCTTCACGGCAACCTTATCCATTTCATTCTCAACGCGAGTGCCCTTTGGTATCTCGGACGTCGCGTGGAGATTCTCGCCAAGTGGCCGCAGCTCGCCCTGGTCTTTTTTCTGAGCATCCTCGGTTCGGGCTGGGCGACCCTGGAGTGGATCCCGAAGGGAGTTTCGGTAGGTATCTCGGGAGTGGTTTGCGGCTTGCTCGGGTTCCTGCTCGTTTTTGAAACTCTGCATCGTCGACTGGTCCCTCGTCCGGCCCGGAGACGCTTGGCCGCCATCCTCATCTCGCTCGTGGTGATCGGGATTCTGGGATTCCGCTTCATCGACAATGCGGCCCACTTTGGTGGTCTCGCGACCGGAGCGGTGGTCGCCTTTGTCATTTTTCCCAAATCAACCTCGCCCACGCGCCCCCGCATCCTTTGGCAGGATTACCTCTTTGGAGGAGCTGGCAGCCTTCTCATTCTTGCTTCGGCCGTGGGAGCGGTCGTTCTGATGGTATCCTAAAACGATGATTCCCGAGCTTAAGACCAGCATTCCCGGCCCGCGGTCCCGGGCGCTGGCCGACGAGCTGCGTCGCCACGAAAGCCGGAACGTCACTTATCTCGACGAAACCTGGCCGGTGTTTTGGGAGTTGGCTGAAGGTGTTAATGTTTGGGATGCCGACGGGAACTGCTACCTTGATTTTACCAGTGCCTTTGGAGTAGCCGGATTGGGCCACCGTCATCCCGAAGTGGTGGAAGCCATGACTGCCCAGGCGGGTCGACTGCTTCATGGAATGGGCGACGTTCATCCCACCGCCTTGAAAGGAGAATTGTGCCGCCGCTTGTCCGAACTCACCTTTGAACGATGGGGCAGTGGGGATGGAAAGGTCGTTCTTTCGAACTCGGGGTTTGAAGCCGTCGAAACTGCGCTGAAGACTGCCCGTCTCGCCACCGGAAAACCAGGCGTGCTGGCTTTCGAAAACGGATATCACGGCCTCGGCTACGGCAGCCTCCTCGGAACGGATCTCGAAAAATTCCGCGGGCCCTTCGAAGACCAGCTTGCGTCCGTCACCACCCGGCTTCCTTTTGGTTCGCTTGATCTCCCCGACGCCACCGGGATTGGAGCGGTGGTGGTCGAGCCTTTTCAGGGACGGGGAGGAAAGGTGATCGCACCGCCGGGATTTTTGCAAGGCTTGCGCGATTGGTGTGACCAGTACGACGTTCTTCTGATATTCGATGAAATCTACACCGGCTTCCACCGCACCGGAAAGTGGTTTGCCTGCGAGTGGGATGGCGTGGTGCCCGACCTCATTTGTGTGGGCAAGGCCATGAGTGGTGGCTTTCCCATCTCGGCATGTGTTGGAAAAGCCAAGGTGATGGATGCCTGGCCGGAAAGTCCTGGCGAGGCTCTTCATACCAGCACCTTTCTCGGGCATCCAGTGGGCTGCGCCATGGCCTTGAAGTCGTTGGAGATCTTGGAGCGAAAGGAAACGCAAATTTTGGTCGCGCAGACCTCGCGGGTTCTCGAAGAGTCTTTGAAATCTCTGGTCCAGCTTCCTGCAGTTCGCGAACTTCGGGGGCGCGGAGTGATGTGGGGACTCGAGCTCCTTGAACCAGCGGGGGCCTTGCTGTCGGTCCTTTTGCAAGAAGGCCTGCTCTTCCTGGTGGATGGACCAAAAGGGAATGTCCTCTCGTTCACGCCGCCCTTTGGCGTCAGTGAAGAAGAAGTGACTCACGCCGTTGGTGTCATCCGACGGCTTTTGAGCTGACTTTATCTAAGCGAGTCCGAGTCGCTCGTCGTCCGCGAGGATCTTGCTGAGGTTTTCCCAACCGTCGGCGGTCTGGAGGTTGAAAATGTAGAGATAAAGCGCAACCAGCTTCGAGTCGTTCGATTCGAGAAGAGAGTCGATGGTGGCCTTGAGTTTCTCGTCGTCCAAAGTCTCGGGGAGCGTGCCTTCGACTGATCCTTCGCCGTCGTGCTCGATGCCCATGCCGTCACAGAAGGCAATGAGAAGGTCCTTTTGACCCTTCATGAAATAGGCCTGAAACAGGTGTTCGCCAATGGTGTCGCTGGTGCGGAGCTTGAGGGTCTTGTGAAGCCAGGCGATCTGTTCGGTCACCGACTTCTTCTCCACGAAGACGGGGCGCAACTTGCGAGCGGCCGTCAGGCTGGCGATGGCGGACTTGTAAAGCTGGCGGTCATTCTCGCGCAACCAGAGGAACATCTCGCTCACGAGCGAAGGATCGACATTTTGGTAAACTTCGTAGGCTTTCACGGTTTGTTTGCTAGGCCGGAGTCAACACCGGGCACGAGCGATGGCAAGACGAAAGCATAGTGGATGAAAGGAAGCTGCAGTATCTTTTGGTTCTTTAATCAGGCCAAGCTCTCGAAAGCAGCTTTGGAGTTCTCCCGGATATACCGCGCTGCAACTGCGCCGATTTCCTCGTCGGCCTGATAAAATAGATCCGCTAGTTCATCGAGTTGATCCCATACTGGTGAATCTTCTTCTGGATCCGAGTCGCTTGAAGGAATGATCTCGGCGGCTTGTCGGATTAGATCTGCTGCGGTTGTTATTCCAAGTGCGTCGTAAGACGCAGCCCACTCCGTCATATCTTCCGGTTCATGATCGAAAAACCCGCGGTTGCCAATCGCGCCGGAGGCCACCCAGACATCAACGATGACGCGTTGAACGTCTGTGGCAGGGGGAGTGTCTTCCGAGTAACGGCGATCAAAAGCACCTTGGGCGACCGCCCTGAAGAGCTCGAAATCGTCACCGTCGATTAGATTGTTTTCAGTGGGAATTCCCATGATTCACGCCTTTGGGGTTTAACTACTTAACCGCGATTCACTGACCTTGAGTATCGGTCCCGGAGCTTTTCGATTTACTTAAAGAGTGGCTTTCTCGATTGAAGGTTCTTTGCCAGCCCTTCAAGCAGTTTGGGGTGCCTGTTTCCTCTGCCTTGGAGGCGCTTCGCGGCGGTTTTGAGAGTTTCAACCAACTTCTTCTCCTCGTTGCTTCCTGGATGGATACGGTAGAATTTTCCCTTATGGTGAATGAAGTAAGCCTGACGCCTCGCTTTTCTGTCTTCAGCAGTCCAATATTGGGGGTTGGCAGCGATGATCCCGAATCTCTTGTCCCCATCCGATTTCAGGGCGAAGTGCTTTGACCCGCCATCAAGAAGAACCTCCCACCCTACAAATTTTTTGATCTCCCAGCTCAGAAGTTCTTTAGCGTGCAGGTCCTTCCAGTGTCCTCGGGCGTCCGCAGGGGGCTGGCGATCGTCTTCCGATCGAAGTAATCCTGTTGTAATCATCAAAATGACGAGTTGAGCGAAAACCTTCATGATTCTTGAGGTATTAGGGTGTCATTTTCCGGCAATCTCCAATTGCCACATATGACGGACATCTAATCTCAGAACACTTTTCTCGCCAGGAAAAATACTCTCCGTTGCACTGATTGGAAATGGTCCCTTTAAAGTCTGGTGGCTCGTCGCAGAGAAAAATCATGAGATCTCCGGATTGGTATTCGGGTATTTCTTCAATGGCGAGACGAGCAAGTTCTGCTTGCTCGTGTGGGACGGTCAAGGTGTAGCCCAGATGTCGATTTCCTTCTCCACCATATAAAATTCCCAGCTCATCGAGAGCTTTGAAAACGCAGTGTGAGTCTACAACTTCGTAGGCAAATCCAATGATCTGATTTTTTTTCACTGATCTTCTGTAACAAAAAAGAAGCGCCTTGATG
>JASFWU010000046.1:0-12372 GCA_050049035.1 Akkermansiaceae bacterium
GATGTCCGTGAGCGGATTATCCTGGTTCTTTTGAGCCGCAGGGGTGCTTGCTGCTTTTTCCTCGGACATACTCGGAGGCGATGAACTTTGGACGGTGGTTGAGCGGATTGCTTCCTAGACCGGGTAAATCGATTTGCCGGAGGAACGCAGTTCGTCGCAGGCTTGGATCATGCGATCGCAGAGCGATTGCTCGGCCTTCTTGAGATAGCTGCGAGGGTCGTAGTTCTTCTTGTTCCCCACTTCGCCGTCGATCTTGAGCATGCCTTCGATATTTTCGCACACATGGGTCACGATGGGACGTGAGAAGGCATACTGCGTATCGGTATCGATGTTCATCTTGATGACTCCGTAGTCGAGAGTCTCTTGCAGGTCTTCGGGCGAGGTGCCGGATCCGCCGTGGAAGACAAGATCCATCTCGGCTTCTTCGCCGTATTTTTCCATCACGACCTTTTGTCCGTCGCGAAGGATGGTGGGCTTCAGCTTCACCGCACCCGGCTTGTAGGAGCCGTGGACGTTTCCAAAGGTCGCGGCAAACATGAAGCGACCGAGCGGGCTGAGGGTTTCGTAAACTTGGAGCATGTCCTCCGGGGTCGTGTAGAGCTTTTCGGCGGGCAGTCCCGAGGTGTCGTGTCCGTCTTCTTCGCCACCGACGCATCCGGCTTCCACTTCGAGGATGATTCCAAGCTCGGCGCACTCCTCGAGGAGCTCGGCGGAGATTTTCATGTTCTCGTCGAGGTCGACCACCGAACCGTCAAACATGTGCGACTGGAAAAGGGGGCCTTTTCCTTCGGCAATGCGCTTGCGGGAGGCCTCAAGAAGCGGGCGAAGGAATGAATCGACCTTTTCGGGATGGCAGTGATCGGTGTGCAGCGCGATGAGCACATCATACTTCTCGGCGAGAGTGTGAACGGCTTCGGCGAGCACGATTGCCCCAAAGGCAGCATCGGCCACCGCAGTGCCGGCTGCGAATTGTCCGCCTCCGGTGGAAACCTGGATGATCCCGTCTGACTTGGCTTCGGCGAAAGCCTTGAGGGCGCCGTTGGCGGTGGTGAGAGAAGTGATGTTGATGGCCGGGTAGGCGTATCCGCCTTTCTGGGCGGCATCGAGCATCTGGGCGTATTGTTCCGGAGTCGCGACTGGCATGACGGGGGCGGGGTAGCCTAGATTGGCAGGTGTGGCAAGGATGGGATGACGGGGAACATGGATGGACAGGACGGGCAGGATTTCCCTAGGCTCCGGGCATGGGCATTGTTGGGGTCTTTTTTCTTCTCGGTTTGGGATACCTCTGTTCGTCGAATCGCAAGGCGATCTCGTGGCGGACGGTCGGGGGAGCCTTTGCCATACAGGTCGGCTTTGCGTTCTTCGTGTTGGCGACTCCGTGGGGGAAAAGCTCGCTCGAATGGTTGACGCTCCGGGTCGCGGATGTGGTGGCTGCCGGGCAGCAGGGCATTAGTTTTGTCTTTGGGCAGCTGGCCGATGGTGGGGGCGGTGCGGGCTGGATTTTTGCCTTCAAGGTGCTTCCGGTGATTATCTTTTTCTCGTCCTTGATCGCCGTTCTCTACCACCTCCATATCATGCAGCTGGTCATCCGGTTCGTGGGTGGAGGCCTTCAGAAACTTCTGGGAACAAGCCGGGCCGAGTCGTTTTCGGCGGCCGCGAATATCTTCGTCGGGCAAACCGAGGCACCCCTGGTCATCCGACCCTATCTTGCCAGGATGACCTCGTCCGAGTTGTTCGCGGTGATGGTGGGTGGATTAGCGAGCATCGCGGGTTCGGTTTTAGTGGGTTATTCCGAGATGGGTGCGCGCATGGATCATCTGATTGCGGCGTGCTTTATGGCGGCCCCCGGCGGGTTGTTGTTTGCCAAGTTGATTCTGCCCGAGACTGGAACACCCGAGACGGCCAGACTGGATCTGGCCGAAGGGGAGGAAAAGCCGGTCAACGTCATCGATGCCGCTGCTCTGGGCGCCGCAAGTGGCTTAAAGCTGGCCCTGAATGTCGGGGCCATGTTGCTCGCGTTTGTCGGTCTCATTGCGGTGATCAATCTCGGTCTCGGGGAAGTGGGACGCTGGTTTGGCCATCCCGGCTTCAGCCTTCAGCAGATTCTTGGTTGGGTCTTTTCACCAGTGGCCTATCTGATCGGTGTCTCGGGAGGGGAGGTCCAGCAGGCCGGGAGTCTCATCGGGCAAAAGCTGGTGGTGAATGAGTTCATCGCCTTCGGGGAACTCGGGAAGATCAAGGACAGTCTGAGTGTGAAAACCCAGGGGATTGCCACCTTTGCTCTTTGCGGTTTTGCCAACCTCTCGTCGATTGCCATCTTGCTGGGAGGGCTCGGAGTGATGGCTCCCGGACGTCGAAAGGACATTGCAAGGATGGGCTTGAAGGCGGTTTTCGCAGCCACTCTGGCCAATCTCATGAGTGCGGCCCTGGCGGGTCTGCTGATCTCCTGATCTTCCTGCCATTCTACGCAGATCAAGCATTGCGCTTGGGCCAATCCGCGATTAACTACGCCCCATGAGCGGTTGCGGAAGCGGCAGGAATTTCGGCCCCCGGATGAAGATGGATGCCTCGCTCCATCTCGAGAAGAAGCCTGACTGGATCAAGGTGAGACTCCCGAATAATCCGGTTTTTTGGGACACCAAGTCGATGATCAAGGATCTCAGCCTGGTCACGGTTTGTGAGGAAGCCCAGTGCCCGAACCGTTGGGAATGCTGGGGGCAGGGAACTGCGACCTTCATGATCGCGGGTGAAAAGTGCACCCGCGCCTGTGGATTCTGCGCGGTCAAAACGGCCAAGCCGGATGCCCTGGAGGTCGATGAACCGCAGCGGGTTGCCGAGGCCACCAAGCGCATGAATTTGAACCACGTGGTCATCACCGCGGTGGCGCGCGATGACCTCAAGGACGGAGGAGCCGAGCATTTTCAAAAGACCATCGAGGCAGTCCGCGAGACCAATCCGGGGATCATTATCGAGGTCCTTGTCCCCGACTTTAACGACAAGGACTGGGCTCTGGATCTCGTCATGAAGGCCCGTCCCCACATTTTTAATCACAATCTTGAAACAGTGGAGCGTCTCACCCCGCTTGTTCGGAGCCGAGCCAAATACCAACGCTCGCTCGCCGTCCTGAAAAAAGCCAAGGAGATGGCCGGCGGCAAGGTCGCCACCAAAAGTGGCATCATGCTGGGCCTCGGTGAAAAGCCCGAGGAGATCGAGCAGGCCATGGACGACCTCAGGGCTGCCGATGTCACTGTGCTGACCTTGGGCCAGTATCTTCGCCCGACACCGATGCATCTCCCGGTGGTGGAATATGTGAAACCCGAGAAGTTTGACGAGTGGAAGCAAGTTGCCCTGACCAAAGGTTTCCGTCATGTCGCCAGCGGTCCCTTGGTGCGAAGCTCCTACCATGCCGCCGATTTCCACCCGGAAGACGACGTAATCGAAGCGATTGAGGCCGACCTGGCAGCTGAAGGGAAAGCAGCGGCAGTTTAAGCGTTTGGCCGCGATTTCGGCGTTTTTCCTTCCCGACATGCATCAAAACCGCTTTTCTTTAGCCACCTACGACCATGAAAATTCTACGTTCCCTTCTCATTTTGGCCTTTGTGGCCCAGAGTGCGCCCGGCCAGGTTGCGATTTCCTTGAAGCTCGACCGTCGGCAATACCTCGAGCACGAGCCGGTCACCGCGGTTGTCACAATCACCAACCGCAGCGGGCGGGAGTTGGACTTTACTAGCCGCCTGGAAGGGGGGATTGCCCACAGCTGGCTCGATTTCGGGGTGCGGGATTCCAGCGGTCGCCCGGTCACCAAACGGCACCATAAGGTTTTTCAGCGGGCCGTCATCCCAGCGGGCCGGAGTATGGCCCGGCGGGTCGATCTCAGCGGCATGTTCGCGATCTCCCGCACGGGAAATTACTCGGTCACGGTTCATGTCCGGCGCCCCGGGGTTGATGATACCGCTTATGGTTCCAACTCGGGGCACTTCACGGTGGGGGGAGGAACGATCTTGCAGCGCTCGCCTTTTGGGGTTCCCAACAGCCCGGCCACCAAAAGGGAATACCGGGTGGTGAGTTTCAACGATGGGAAGCGCAATTCGATTTACGTTCAGGTGATGAACCTGACCAGCGGACTCCCCATCGCCACCAACCGTCTCAGCGACTACCTCAGCTTTGTGAAGCCGAAGATTGCAATCGATGGCAAAAACCAGCTTCACGTTCTCTATCTCGGGAGTCCGGAGATCTTTGTGCAGGCATCGGTCAATCAGGACGGGCGCCTCATTTCCACCCAATACTTCAAAAGAGCAGGAGGACGTCATCCTCGTTTTGTGGCCTTTTCCGATGGGAAAGTGGTCGTATCCGGCGGGATTCCCTACGATCCCAAAAAGGAAGCCGCCGCCAGAGCGAAAGCCCGAAAAGTCTCCGAGCGGCCCAAATAATCGGATTCCTTAAATTTTAGCTTGCCACAAATTCTAAAAAAATTTTAAAAATAAAGCAACGTTAGCAAATTTTTGATGAAGACACTTGCCGCTCTCTTTCTCACCTTCACTTTTTCGCTTCTTTCATCAAATGCCGGATCCTTCCGCACGGTTGTCATTGACGCAGGTCACGGGGGAAAGGATGGCGGAGGCAGCTACGGAAAGGTTTATGAGAAGTGGCTGGCCCTGGATACTGCTCTTCGCGTTGAAAGGAAGTTGAAGGCCAAAGGCTTCCGGACGGTGATGACCCGGCGTAGCGACACTTTCATCACCCTTCCAGGACGGGTGAAGATCGGGAACAGCCATCCCAACTCCATTTTCGTCAGCATCCACTACAACTTCACCTGGAAGCGTGATGTCTCCGGACTCGAGACCTTCTACGGATCATCCCGCTCGAAGCCGCTTGCCGATGCCGTCCAAAGCGGGATGCTCAAGGAGGTCAAAGCCGTGAACCGGGGATCCAAGTTTGCCCGTTACTATGTCATCCGACATGCCCGCAACCCGGCCATTCTCGTCGAGGGAGGTTTCGTTTCCAATTCCCGGGAACGGGGCCGGACCAAAGAGGGCTGGTATCGGGAAGCGATCGCCGATGGCATTGTGCGGGGCATCGTCGAATACAAAAACCTCCGCCGTAGTGGCAAGGTCCACTAGAGGTTCCAGTCTTGGGTCATGTCGGTGGATTGGGGTGAGCGATACCGCCTCGGGGATACTCCTTGGGAAAAAGGTCAGGCCCACCCGGGACTCCCGGTGCTCCTTGATGAACACCTTGAGGTGGTGGCGCATGCGAGGGAGATTCTTGTTCCGGGTTGTGGATTGGGGCACGATGCCCGCCTGATTGCGACGCGGACTGATGCCGCGGTGACGGGACTGGATATCGCTGTCGGGGCCGTTGAGAAAGCCCGGTCGCTGACCGAGGCGAAAGGTGCCCAAGGGCCTGACTGGGTGGTGGGCGACCTGTTTCAGTGGGAAAAATCCTACGACCTTGTTTTCGAACACACCTGCTTTTGTGCTATTCCGGTGGCACGTCGCCCGGAATATGTCGCCGCGATGTCACGCCTGATTCCTGCAGGTGGATTCTTGCTGGGGATCTTTTTCCTCAATCCTGACCACGATGGGGAGGAAGGGCCACCGTTTGGAGTGGGGATGGATGAGCTTGAGGAGTTTTTTAAGGCAGACTTTGACCTCAAATGGTCGGCTGCTCCGGCGGACACCTATCCAAGCCGCAAGGGCGGAGAGCGGGAGGTTTGCCTTCTTTTGCAGAGAAAAAACTGAGGCCTTGGTCGAATGACTACCGCCGTAACTGACCGGCAACGACTTCGGCCAACCGGTCAATGAGACGGCTGTGGGCTGCTGCCAATTCCTCAAAGCCATCTTTCCGGAGAGGTTCCCGCAGGGTGGTGGTGCGGCTGGTGATCAATCTTCCCCCGGGAAGCTCGTAGGCGCGCCAGGCCGCCTCGATCAACGCGTTGCCGTCGGGTGTGCCGTGCAGTTGCCGGACATCAACAACCACTTGATACTTCAGCTCGCCTTCATTGGACCACGGGTAGGTCACGGTATGCCCGCTGCCGGTGTGGCGTCCCAGATTGGTGGCGAGAACCCGCGCAAAATCCCTCTCCAAATCTCCGCCCCACACGTGAAGGTCGGAGATCTCCATTTTGTTTGGAGTGGATTGGAACACAAGATACGGTCGCTCGGTGAGATAGTTGGCCATGGTCACCGGGCCCACTCCGATCCCGGGACCTTTGCCGCCAGCCGAAGGCCCGGCCGGAGAAAGGACATAGTAGCTGCGCTGCGAGGAACAGGAGGCAAGCAGGAGAAAGGCAGGAAAAATCATACGCAAAAACATGTCGTTAGCGGCGGGCCCGGGGGACCTTTTTGGTGTTGGGGTTCTTTCCGAAAATCAGGGAGTTCGGCTTGTCGGCAATCTCGGTGGTCAGGCGGTCGATGGACCGCACGGCAGCCCGAAGCTCATCCATGGTCCGCCGGAGATCCCCGTAGACCGCGCCTTTCGCCGAGAGTGGCTCGAGCGACTTCTGCACCTGCGCCAGGGTTTTTTTCAGTTCGGCCGGCAGGGCTTTGGTTTCCTCGTCGGCGAGGATTGCGTTCAGGCTGGTCACTGCGGTCGAAATCTCCTTGAGCGTCTTGTTGGCGTTGACGATCACGCCGTCGTCGGCATTCACCGCCTTGTTGATTCCGGCCAGAGTCTCCGTGGCTTCGTCGGTGGCCTGCCCCAGCTTGGTGACCAGACCTTCGATCTCAAGGTCGTTGAGCTTCTCAAGCAAGAGCACCACCTGGTCCTGAAGGTTGGCAAACCCGGTGTGAATCGTCGGAAGGATGAGAAGGTCGCCTTCTTTTTCCAGCGCGGCCTGCGGCTCGTTTGGAAAGTAATCCAGGTCGACAAAAAGCTGGCCGGTTAAAAGATTGGTCGACTTGAGGGAGGCCCGTAGTCCGTTTTTAACCGCGTCTTCGATTCCCTCCTGGCCACCATCGAGAAGGGAAGGGGGGAAGTGGGTCGCCATCAAGCGGTCATCAAGCTGCACAAGCACCGGCATCTGGTTGATTTCAATTTCTTCGATCAGCTTGTACGAGATCTGTCCGACACGGCCCACGCGCAAGCCACGGAACTCAACGGGTGATCCAACCTTCAAGCCGCGAAGCGATTCATCGATGAGCACGAGAAACTCCGCTCCTCCCTGGAAGGTGGTGCTTTGGGCTTCCTCCTGACTGTTAAATAACGCGTGAACCATTCCGTCCGGCATGGGGTCCCCCGGAGGAAGACCGCTGGGCACGTCCACCGAGATCCGCCCCGCCACCAGGGCATCGAGGGAAGGTAAGTCCAGTTTGAAACCATCAGCTCCGACCTCCAGATTGATCCCGGAGGAACGCCAGAAAAGTGAGTTATCGGTGATCAAAGGAGCGAACTTCTTCTCGACGAAGATGCCTAAATTCACGACGCGATTCTCCAGATCAAAGACCTTGCTCTCGACACGGCCGATCAAGGTTTCGTGGTAGTAGATCCCGGTGCCGATATTCACCGAACCCGGTTCTTCGGCGGTCAGAGTGAGGCGGAGTCCCTCGATGGATGCCGGAGTGATGGGCGGAGTCTCCAGTCCGGTGAAATTCCGGGCACCTGTCTGGCCCAGGCCGGGATCGAGTTGCAGAAATGCTCCACTTAAGAGGGTGTTGAGTCCGGAGACACTGGCTCCCTGGATGCGGGGTTTCTCCACCCAAAACCGGGAGTCTTCGCGGATCAGGTGAAGATGCTGGGGCTTGACCCGGACCTTGACGTCAACCTCCAGATCATCGGTGAGATCAATCTCCTCGACCATTCCGATACTCACGTTCCGGCACTTGAGCTCCGTTTTGTTTTCCTTGATGCCATCGGCATTCTCAAAACGAATGGTGATCAATGATCCCTTGTTGTCGTAGTTTTGCTTCACCAGCCAAACTCCCAGCAGGACCGCCACAATGGGAATGATCCACACCTTGTTGAAGCGTCGGCCGGGGCGAATCTCAGGATGCAATTCTTCGTCAGCAGTTGGGATGGAGTCACTCATGATTCTTGAGGGGAGTTTTCGCGGATGCGGTCCCAGATGAGCCGCGGATCAAAGGAATGGGCTGCCAGCATGGTGAGGATCACCATGAGTCCGAAGGCGATCGCCGCTGCACCGGGCTCGATTGACATCAGGTTGCCAAGCTGAATGAGCCCGACGAGGATGGCCACCACGAAAACATCAACCATGGACCAGCGCCCCACCAGCTCGGTCAGGTAATAAAGACGGTTTGCCGAAGTCGGGCTGACTTTGAAAAGCCCGGAGGCGGCACCACAAAGATACCCCAGGGCAAGAAACTTGAGACCGGGAATCATTACGCTGGCAATAAAGATAGTGATGGCCACCGGATAGGCTTGCAGCTGCCAGAAGGTCGCCACCCCTCCCAGAATGGTGCTTTGCTCTTTCGCTCCCAGCTGGGTGACCACCATGATCGGCAGGATGTTCGCGGGAATGTAGGCCAGGACTCCCGTGATCCCGAACGCCAGGCAACGGGCAAGGCTGTCGGTTTTTCGTGCATGAAGCGAAGCGCCGCATCGCGGACAGTGATGATGCAGGCGCAGATCCGACACCTTGCTGCAGGTGTGGCAGGTGGCCAGATTTTGCTCCAGAGCGCTCTTGTTCATGATCCTTCCTTTTCACGGGCTTCCGCAGTCTCCACCCGGTCCCATAATTCGGTCCGGTCGATTCCTCCAATCGCTCCCGCCAGACAGATCATCAATCCTGCGGCCGACCAAAACCCGATTCCCAGTTCAATCTCCGCCAGCTTGATCAACTTGAGGAGGCTGACAACCGCGCCGAGGAAAAAGACCTCCACCATGCCCCAGGCTTGCAGGCTTTGAAAAAAACGAAGAAGCGGACGGCTTCCCGGAAAGGCCCGGCCAAACAAGAGCGGGGAGCAGAGAAGAGTGAGAATGAGAATCTGAAGGAAGGGGAGGGTGATGACAAAAAGGGCCACACTCACCGAAACGAAAATTCCTCCCTGCTGCCAAAGGCGAAGGACCGCTTCCGGCACCGAAACCACCACCTTGTTGCCCTGGGCATCGAGTGAGATGAAAGGAAAGATCATCATCAGCACAAAAAACATGAGGGCCGTGATCCCAAAAGCCACCGCCCGGGCCAGACTGCTGTGCTGGTTGCGGTAAAGTACGGCTCCGCATTGCCGGCAATGGGCCGCGCTACCTTCCTCGACCAGATCGGCTTCGTGCAGGGTATCGCAAAAATGGCAGGCCACCTGATGCCGGACATCAGATCTCCTGGGCCAGGTGTGATGGTGGTGTTGCGACACGGGGTGGGGAAAGGTTCAAGGGGTGGACGGAGTCGCCGGCACCCGCCGGGCAATCCCTTTCAAGAGCCGGCCAAAGATGTCGGCCCCGGTGATGATGCGTTTGTGATCCGGAGTCCAATAAAGGACGATGTCGCGGTCCACCACATGGTCACGCGAGTCCTCGGCCTCGACCACAAAGTCTCCGAGCACCGAGTCCAGGTAAGTGTCCTCCTCTCTCACCACAATGGGTCGGTGACATTGTTCGTAGACATCGGTTTTGTCTCCGTTGACCATGAGATCCGAAAGAAACTTGGTGGTATCCATCACAATCACCGGCTCTTCTGCTTCGTTGACAATCACCGCCCAAAGATGGTGGTGCCTTTTGAGAGATTCGATGAATGCCTTTCCTTCCTCGCTCTCCAACGAGGGCAAAATGGTGAGATCCAGTTTGGTGGGGAATTGATAAACCGTCCCGGGGTCGAGCTCGTTTCCCTCGTTGCTGATTTTCCGGTCGTCGAGATCGAGAAAGTTCAAGGCACCGCGTCCCTCATTGGCGCTGATCTCGGAATCCTCCTCATCAATGTGGCGTTCCAGAATGATCTCGATATCCCGCTCCTCGAAAAATGAAGGGCCTTCCGGCCCGATCCAGCCATCGAGCAAAATGGCGCAGGGCTTGGTAATCGGGTAGAGGAGGATTTCATAGAACCGAATGACCGGCGCAAGGAGGCCGCCCACCTTCAGGGCATTTCTCGAAAAATATGCCTGGGGCATGATCTCCCCAAAGAAGGTGATCCCGACGGTCGAGAAGAGAAAGCCATAGACGCCATTCATCACCGAATCACTGAGCAAGGCGAGTAGGACATTCACGCTGACATTTCCCCACAGGATGGTGCAAAGGAGGAGGTTGGCATCCTGGCGGAGGGCCAGGACCTTCTTGGCCGATTTGTTGCCGCGTTGGGCTTCTGCTTCCAGGCGCAGGCGACCGAGTGAGAAAAAGGCGAGATTACAGCCGGAGAACATCGCCGAGTGAACGATGCAGAAGGCGATGCCCAGCCAAGTGAAGGTTTCCATGAACGTTTGCCCCATTAATGAACAACGTCAAAGCAAGAAGGGCGAGAAGAAAGATAGGACGGTGCCAGCGTTGATCTCTCACATGCGTATCCTTCCTTGCAGAGTTCATGCTCGAATTTCAAATCCCAAGTCTCCTCAGTGCGCCACCAAAAGCCCCTTCCACCGTCGCCGCGCTCACCAAGCTCGGCGTAGCCTTCCCTGAGGGAGCCAAAAAGGCCGACCTCAAGAAGCTCTACGCCGAGTCCCAGGCTCCCAAAGAGTAGCGTTCCAAAACCGATTGCTTCGGCCCCCCTCGGAGCCCTTCCTCGATGCAATTCGGGGAGGGGCTTTTTGCGGAGGGGATGCATCAAGACAGCTGTTCAAATGAGTAATTTCAGTATCGACAGCTTGACTGTGGCCGGAGTAAGTAGGAGTCATCATGGCCCGATCACCTCCATCCCTTTGATCACCGGACCGCTCCACCCGATGAGGGAAAGGAGTGACCCCTACCAGACTTCTTTTTGAATCGAGTGAAGTTTAGGACGCAGACGGTTAATCGACTGGAGCCAATTGGCCCTTGCTCGACGCCCATCGGATCCCGGCCTTTAAAGTCGTGATCACGCTCTTGGTGCCCAAGACGACCCACTGCAGGACCCTGGACGATCTCCGGTCGCTGCAGAAACCACACCACGCCAAAAAGAACGCATTGGATTACCATCATTCCCCTGTTAGCATCAGGCATGATCGGGAATGAATGCATCATGACCAACCAGCATCTCAATGCCAGTGATATCCGGAACCCCCGAGTAACAAGGTAAAAACCGGAACCCCCGGAGAATAAAACTGTTAGCCGAAAAGAGAAAATCAGACAGATGAAAATCGTAGTTAAGAAACGAATAATTCTCACTTTGCTGCTGATTGCTGTAATGTTACCAAGCTCGGCTTTTCTTGCCTTTTGTGCACATAGTAGGTGGTTCTCCAAAGAAAACCCACTTGAAGAGAGAGAGCATAATTCAAGAGAGGGAAAACCTCGAATTGCACTTATTGGTGACTCGTGGATTGCGGGCGATGGTTTAGATCCACATGTGTTGGAGTTCTTCAACGAAAGGGGGTGGGATATTCATTTAGACTCTTTTGGCCATCCTGGAGCCAGATCAAAAAAAATCTACCAGAATCTATTCGAGCAGGATTCTCCATACTCTAGCAGTCCTGTGCTATTTGGAGAAAGGCCATATGACCTCGTCGTAATTGTCGCTGGTGTAAATGATAGCGCCGGGTATATGGGATCCGACTTTTATGTCCATCACATGAGCCTTATTATAAAAGCACTGTATGAGCGTGGCTCAGTTCCTGTTATCGTTGATCTACCCGAATATGGAATTGAAGAAACAGATTCCAATAATCCCGTGGGATATATAAGACGACGCATTTTCAGGTATTTATTCAACGATTCAAAATTGACGTGATCCCCGATTACCGGAAAGAATTAAAAGATTATTTGGAGAAAAATTATTCCAACAGGTAATATCTATTCATCGATTTTGATCAAGTGTCCGATGACTATAAGCAGACACTGAACATATACAAAAAAGACCTTGTCCATCTTAATGAAGAAGGAAATAGGAAGTTGTCTAAAGCGATAGTTGCCGAGATCGATGAATGGCTAACAAGGCGGTGGAGTCAACGTCGCTAACGCGCCGTGACTCACCTCATCGTTGCTATGGCTGCCAGGTTGTCAATGGGCAAAAGAGTTCTTTGTTCATCTTTTTGATGGATGAGTGAACCGCTCCTTTCAATGCGCTGAAGACCGGGATGAGAAAGGCGGTTTGGATCCAGTGGTGATCAGCAGGTTCGCCTACGGCTTGATGTGCTGCTATGCGTGGGCTGCCCCTTCCGGGGCCTATCCAACAGGTTCTTTGTTCACCTTTTTGACTCCTTCTTATTCAGTCTAGGGAACCTCTGATTAATCGCCAAGCGTATTTGATTTCGTTAGACTCTGGGGCATGAGCCAGATGAGTTTTGCCGAGATTGATTT
>JASFWU010000302.1:0-3809 GCA_050049035.1 Akkermansiaceae bacterium
AGGATGCATCCCGTATGGAGATCATCCTGCCTATGCCTCTGACGACAGTAATGGAAAGAACACCGGAGTGGCCTTTTCGATGAAGTTGCTGGGTGATGATTACGGTGCGAAGTATTTTGCCGGTCTCTCCAGTCACTGTGCTTTCAGTCGACGGGGCGGGCACGGGCACGACTACCATGGCAATTGGTCCTCGTGGGCGGCCACCCTTTGCGGACCGGAAGTGCGGATTCTCAACGAGCGCAACCTTCGCTGGCGGCGGACTCTTTGCCGGATGTTTGACGGTCGCTTCGTCTACCACTCGCCCACCTGGCGTTATGGCACACTGCGTGACCCGACCGCAACTGAGGTCCTTCACCAATCGGTGATCTTTAAGCAGACCCTCATTACCGGGAAGGACCCAAACGAGAAGCTCTTTATCAAAGGGAACGAAATGGACCAGCTCCTCTCCAGTGCCCGCGGCATGTTGAAGGACGAGATGCTTCTCGAACGGGCCGGCATTCCGTGGGCTGAGCGGAAAACGGCAGATCTCTACAAGCTGCTGAATTCCTTTATACCCAAAGCCCGGATCAACGTCGCAAAGGAACTCGGGAAGCGTTACCTGGCGGGAGAAAAGGGGATTCTGGACGAGCTTGAAGCCCGTCTTTCCCATGAGGATGCGAGGATGAGGGCGGGCGCGATTCTCGGACTTCAGGCCTGCGGAAGTGATGTCGTCCTTTCCAAGCTCTCCTTGTTGTCCAAGTTGATTGAAGATCCCAAGGACCTGGTTCGAATCACGGCCGTAAAGGTGATCTCCAAAGTAACCTCAACGGACGACACTCAACTCGCGATGTTGAATGCCACCGTGGCGGAGCCCGATCTCGTCGCTCCAAACAGTGTGCGGAACGCCACTCAAATCGCGCTCTTCGCCAAAGCCAGCAAGCTGGGAGACAAGCCTTTTGAATCCGGGTTTGATCAGGAGCTGGTACGTCAGGCGATAGAGGACGCCCTGACGCTGGACCCGGTCGGGGGGCGGGGATTCGTCACCTCGCGGATTGGTGTTTGGGACAAGGAGACGATTAGCCGGATTGCCGGACCATTGACCTTTGCCGCTGAGGAAGAGCAAATCGTAGAGCAGATGTTTGCCAATCGATGCGAGCCTGCCCAGAAGATGCTCCGGCATTTTGGGTATCGGGAAGCCGAAGAAGGAGCAGCCCACCGCCTCCGCAAAAAGGTGACCATTGCCCGCGATATCCGTCCGCTGGTTGGTTACAAACGGAACCTGGTTGATCCCGACGCGGTAAACGCCAATCCCGGCGCTTTTCATGATTTCCTCCCGATGATTGGAACCACCATGATTGCCAATCCACTTCAGACGGTGGTGAAAGTGGAAGGGACGAAGAAGATTCCCATCCCGCTGGACAAGATCTACCAGCAGATTGCCAAAAGCAAAAAGGTCACTCTTCCCAGTATTGAAAACGACGCCACCCGGGTGTTCCTCGACGAGTTGAAGCAGCTTGATGGATCGGGTGCGAAAGTCAAAGCCTGTCGCAAGGTGCTCAAGGAATCTTCGGCAAAGGACTACTATCGCAAGCTGGCCGCGATCCAATTCCTCGTCGATTTCCTTGCGATCGATTCTCTGGAGGATCTTCTCCCTTATCTCGGTCACGACTACTGGCGATTGCGTGAGCGGAGTCAGAAGCTGGCCGCTGAGTTGATTCGTGCGGAAGGTGTTGATTCGTTGACTGCTCTCCTTGCCCAAGGTAAGCCTGCAAAGACCACGGCCGGTATCCTGGAAGCCCTTTCATTGGCTGGCTCGGCCGAAGGATATGCGATCGCCAATGAAGCGCTCTCATCCAACGAACCTGTCGTTCGTCATGCCGCTCAACGGGCGCTTGTCTCGCTCGGTGGAACGAAAGGAGTGAGTGCAGTTCTCGCTCATTTGGCAAAGGCGGAAGATCGTGAAGATCTTCTCGGTGCGGAGATTGCCCTTTTGTCGGCCTGCACGGAACCATCGGTGACTGCCAGGATTCGTGACACCGTCATTTCTCTGGTCTCCTCGGCTGGCGAGAAGAAGCGAAAGCATCTCTACTACATCATTTCAAGAATCGGGGACGAGAAGGCCCTCGATAGTCTTCGCAAGTTCGCTGAGACCGACAGTATTCCTGAGCTGGATTCGATTGTCTTTGCTCTCTCGTTCTCACCAGGACGTGCCGCCGACGACCTGATGCTCGAATTGGCCCGTCGCGACAGGCAGAGTGCCGAAGTGGTTGGTCGCCATGCCGCGCGTCGCCTGGTCATCGGCCCCAAGGGATACAATGATCTCAGCGACAAGGAGAAGTTGGATTTCGCCGAACCTCTTTTGAAACTCAGCCTGAGCAAAAGTGTGATCAGTTTTCTTGGAAAGATTCACGAGGCCCGCTCACTGCGAGCCTTGATGTATTGCCTTGAGAAGGGAGTGAGAAGAGCTGCGGACAGTCTCGTCACCTGTGCCGAAGGCATGGGCAAGTTGTCCTCAGCTGACAGCAAGATTGCCGCCAAGGCGGTTCGTGATGTCATGGAGTATATCGAAGTAACCCAACTCCGCGGCGGAATTGATGGCAAGGACTTCCGGGAGTATCCCAGGTGGAAGGCCCTGCAGATCCGCGCTGGCAAAGCACTCCTGAAGATTCACAAGCCTGAAGCGGCACCGATCCCGAGCTTTGATCCGCTCGATCTGGAATAAGGCGATTCCTTACTCGCCATAGATTGGTGCCTTCCACCCCTTGGCCGGTGTGCCCTTGGGACGGAGACCCACAGATCCTTTTGGAATCTTGGTGTCGGCGGCGTTGCGGAAAGCGAGTTTGTCAGGCAGGTGCTTGATCATTGGGTCCTTGAACTGGACCTTCATGGCCGGACCGACGTGGACTTGAAAGCCAATGATCCCGTCAAGGGTAAGGTTCTCGATGTCGAGATTGATAAAGTCGACCGTTTGATGTCCGTCGATGAAATGCTGGAAGTGATTTCCACGGACCAGAATCCGGTAGTCGTGCCATTCTCCAGGGGCGAACACCTTGATCGGCATCTTTCCTGCGACCCAAGGCTGGCCCTTCTCGTCGACGATGATCTTTTGGCCGTTCCGGGCAATGATCCCGTCGCCCAGCTCGTCATAAATCATCCCGTTGGGTGCCTTGGGATTGGCGAGAATGTCGCACTGGTAACCAGTCACCACATCGAGGCCGCGCTCGGGAACAGACTTGCTGCGATACTGGATCCCGCTGTTGGTCCGGTCGCTGTACTTAACCTTCACCCGGAAATCGAAGTTGCGAATGGTGGATGCTTTCCATGTCAGAAAACGGTTCTTCTTGAGAGACCCGTCCGTGACCCCGGTGATGGCTCCCTCTTTGACCGACCACAATTCAGGATTGCCGCTCCATCCGCCCAGGTTCCTCCCATTGAACATTCGGACGAAGCCATCCTTACCCGGCCGGGGCGAAACGGCGGCAGCAGCCACAGGATGTGGTGGGGTCGATTGCGTGAATTTTTGGTTGAGAGGATCGAGAGGGCCTCCCAGTTCTTTGACCCGGGCATCGGTGCGCTTCCTCATTTCGGCGAGAATGGCCGAGCTCTTCGGGTCGTCGGCAAGATTGACCAACTCGTCGGGATCATTCTTGAGGTCATGAAGGAACTCCTGATCGTGGTCGATGTAGCGGACGTATTTGTGAGTATCAGTACGAATTCCTTCGTACGCCGGAATCCGCGTCCGCACTGCGAAGTGCTCATGAAAAGTCTGGGTGCGCCAGTCTGCCGGTGTTTTTGACGAAACAATCGGGACCAGGCTGCGACCATCGTAA
>JASFWU010000237.1:0-4836 GCA_050049035.1 Akkermansiaceae bacterium
GGCAACTTGCTCCAACCCGCCGGGTCTTTCCAGATAGAAGAGCGGCCACTTTTCATCCAAAGTCCCTTTAAAGACCGTCACCTTTACCCTCAACATGACCGGGCGTAGTTCATTCGCGATCTTCCCAAACAAATCGTGATCATCAACCTTGGCACGCATCACCAAGAGCTTTTTTCCCTCCAAGTAAATGGCTTGTCCGGAAAACTCCTTCCCCAGCATTTGCTTCATCGGCTTGGAGTAGGACCACGTCCTATCGCCCTGCTCAAAAAACGAGCTTTTGAAAGGCTCACTCTGAAACTCCTCGGCAGCCGTTGCTTCGCCCTCAATGACTTCGCGACAAACCCGATCCAGCTCGGATTTCGACATTCGATACGCACGCACTTCCATCGCCGCCTGCAAAACAGGAAAAGCCAAAACCCAAAGACAGAACACCAATTTCATTTCTTCTGTTTCCCTTTCAATTCAACAGCAAGCGGTGGAACCCGCACCACTTCGACTCCAAGAAACCAACGCTCCACGTTCTCTCCGTCACTACTCGAATAGACCTCGACCGGCTGCCCAGGCTCCACCGTGACTCCCGTCTTGAGGAGCGTCCGAGAATCTTTGTCTTTCCCTCGACTTACCGTCGCTCTCAACTCGCCCAAATAATCGTCGTCATCCACCTGTCCTTCGACCTCAATTGCCAGGCCATCTCCCCAGGTGAAGCTCGCAGTCTGACCAGGATAAGCTGGCGCGAACAACTCCCGAAGCACCCTTCCATCTTTATCCCCTTCACTTAAACGAAGATGCAAGGTCTTGGGATACTGTGTCCTCGCTGCCTGGACGATCTTATCCAAGAGTCGCAGGTTCTTTTCGGTCAATCTGGCATAAAGCCGGGCTCCTCTTTGGCGACCTCCACCCAGTCCACGGAACGCAAAATCACCATCACGAAATTCAATCCCATTTTTCTCCAAAAGTTCGCGGAAGTCCTCCAATGGAGTCTTTCCGCTGTTTATTGATGGGTGCGTTGTGAATCGGTCCGGTAACAAGGCACCTGATAAATCAAGCGGCACTTCGAAAACCTGATACGGCTGGGAAAGATCCCAAACCTTGGGTTGGGGGTCATCTTGCTTCTCCAATTCCCGGATCCGCTCATCCGCAAGAAAAGGCCCTCCTTCCTCTTTTAGAAAACTCTCATTCAGGGACACTCCCCTTTCAGTCAGGTAATCTTGGCGGATCACCAAAGCAATTCGTTTCCCTTTCTCCGTTCTCGCCAACTCGCAGATCCAATAGACTCCAGCGGGAACATTCAGCCCGGTCATCAAGGAGAAGCTCGTGTCCTTCAATCGAGAAGTGAACGTGAATCGATTTTCAATGAGGTCAAAATCGGTGTCATATTGAGTTTCAATCTCCAACTCCAACTGACCACCATCCGACTTCGTACTACTACTCTGACCGGGGATCCCCGCGAGAGAGAGACTCCCCAGCAGACGGGCATCGGACGGCGGTCCACTTGAAACCCAAACAACCGAATTTTCCTCTGACTTCCCAAGATCGTAGACGGACACCGTCGTTCTGACAGAGAGTGCCATGTAAGTGCGAAGAAGCGTTCCTAAAACATTGTGAACCTCCGGCTCAGCTTACATCACCAGTTGCTCGCCACTTTTGTCGTAAACAGCTTTCCCCGAAAAAACCTGCCCAACGATGGCCTCGATCATCTTTGAGGCATCGAGCAGTTTTTTGCTTTCTTTGAGAAAGCGACTGGAAAAACCAGCCTTCTCCAGGGTAGCCCGAGACAAGTCAAATTGGTCATCAGGTTCGACGTCTTTCTCAAACGGATCATCAACTACCTCGTTCCGTAAGGACTCAATCGCAAGTGTCTCGAGATCATCGAGGGAGACAAGGTAGGATCGAATCTCTAGCTCAGCGAATCCTGATTCCACCACGAGACTCCAAAGAGCCATGATCTTGATCACGAGGCAGACCGAAAATCTTTTCATGAAACGATACTGGATTCTCAGAATACCCAAGCACCAGAAATTTCTTTTTCCTCTCTGTCAAAACCACTGTCGAAGCAAAAATGCTCAAGTGACGGAGACCTCCGGTCTCCCCGTCCCTTCCAGTTGCATCGAGTCTTTCGCATGCAGATATCTTGGCGAGGAGACCGGAGGTCTCCGCCACGTTCGAAAACGGGATGGAATTGCTCTCCACCCTCAAGTTCCCTATCATGTAGCTGATGCCAGCAGACGGTTGCATTCATGGACGATTCCAGGTGTTTCATAACGATCACCTCGACTACCTCCTCGGCGCCCTGCGGCATTGTGAAAACCTCATCATTGGCATCACATCGGTCACCGGACTGCGGGGGAACAATACAGACGAACATCGTCACTCACCTGCGGACAATCCTTTCACTTACTTCGAGCGCACCGCAATGATTCGCGCTCTTTTGGAAGACCACTCCGCCATCGATCCGGCCCGAGTCACCTTCTCTCCTTTTCCCATCGATCACCCCGAGCTGCTACCCGAGTTCATCCCTCGCTCCACGATTTGCCACACCACGATTCGGGAACCTTGGAATACCCGGAAGGTCGAGTTGCTGAAAGGGCTCGGCTATGAAGTTTCGGTCCTGCCCACCGAGTCGGAAAAAAAGCTGTCGAGCACCCGCGTTCGTGAGTTGATTCGCAATCAAGATGACTCGTGGAAGGAGCTCGTTCCGAAAGCGGTCGCCCGTCACCTCGAGCTCCACGGTCTTCTCGAGCGGGTCAGAACGACCTGAAAGATCGCCTCGCCAATCGCCGCCCCTTCCCTAGACTTAAGAAATGCCTGCCGGTGGAAAACGCAAAGTCATCCCGCATCTAACCGTTCGTGAGTTTCTCAAGCGACATGGAGACGAACTGGAGATCACCGCTGACCAAGAACTCATTGGCTTGGGCCGCTTGATCAGCGAACCAGCTGTTAACCGTCCGGGCCTTGCACTGGCGGGCTTCTACGACTACTTCGCACATAAGCGGGTTCAGGTTCTGGGCAACTCGGAGTTTTCCTATCTCGAAAAACTCTCTGAATCGGTTCGGCTCGAGCGGTTCACTCAGCTTTGCCAACAGGACTTTCCCTGCCTCATCGTCGCTCGCGACCTCCAGCTGTCTCCCCCTCTGCTGGAAGTGGCCCGACAACACGACATTCCCATTCTCAAAACACCCCGGCCTACCATGTCGGTTCTCAATGCGGCCACCATTCAGCTTGAAGATGAGTTTGCCCCGAGAACCTCGATTCACGGATGCATGGTCGATTACCGGGGCATTGGCGTCCTGATGATCGGAGAAAGCGGATCTGGAAAAAGCGAAACGGCCATCGGTCTTCTCGAGAAAGGCGGGGCGCTTGTCGCAGACGATGTCATCGAAATCAAACAACTGGGAGGCGAGCTCACCGCCAGCTCCAAAGATCTATCCCGGGGATTTCTCGAGATGAGAGGAATCGGCATCATCAATGTGGCCAACCTTTATGGACTGTCGGCGATCCGACCGGAAAAGAGGCTGGATCTGGTGGTGGAACTCAGACCTGCCCAGGACTTGAACAAGGTCGATCGGCTGGGGCTGGGCCAAAAGACTTTTGGTATTCTCGACACCGACATTCCCATGGTCGAAATCCCGGTGGCGGCAGGACGCGACACCGCCCGCTTAATCGGAGTCGCCGCCTTGCAGTTGCAACTCAAAAGAGTCGGCTATGACATGGCTGATGAGTTCAACCAGAGGTTGCTGGCTCAGATGAACAATCCTTCGATCTAATTTTTTTTGCAGAAAGTGCTGCAAAAAAGAAACAGCGTGTTATTCTGACTGCCTCATGAAGGGGGTCATGATTATGCTGGCGGCATCGCCGCTCTTATTGTTGTCGCAATGTGCACCGGGACCGTCTGGAGGCGAAAGCCTTCCGACGCTGGCGAGTCCGGCTCGTGCACGTGCATGGGGAAGTCCATCCAGGGAACTCACTGATCGAGGTTATGTGATTACGTATCGCAACCCCTCGAACAGCCGGGAAGAATTGAAGATCTATGGATCAAGAACTTCCTTTTTCCATCTCTTCTATCCACCCGATATCAGGGGGACGAGTCTCATAAATGGGGTTCCCACCCAGATCAGCAAGCCCCAGACTTGGTCAAAGGCAAAAATATTGAATCAGGACGTCAAATGCTTCCAACGATTCTTCCCGTCATCCGATGACGGCGCAGTCTTCCATACGTTGGGAACAGACCTTCGAACTCCGGACGGCTCGCGGGGCTTCTATCGAATCGAAGTCGAGGGCACAAAAAACCAGATGCAAAGATGGCTTTCCGAATTACGGTTCGACCATCAATGAAGGCACCTGAGACCGCTTTAATCACCGGAGCCAACGGAGGAATCGGATCAACTCTCGCTCGCAAACTCGCTGCTGCGGGCACCAAGCTTGTTCTGGCTGGACGCAACGCCGAGGCTCTCGGTGCGTTGGGCACTGAACTCGGTGCCCGCACCGTTGTGGGCGACTTCACGAAAGCCGAAGAAGTCTCCCGGTGTGTGAACGAGGCCATCAACGAACTTGGCCACATCGAAGCGGCTGCTCATTGCATTGGGTCCATCCTTCTCAAACCGGCCCATCTCACTTCGATCGATGATTGGGATGCCGTAATGAGCACCAATCTCAATTCCTCGTTTTATCTCCTTCGGGAACTGGGACGACCGATGTCAAAATTCGGAGGGGCTCTCGCCTTCGTCACTTCGGTGGCTGCGGAAAAAGGCCTGAACAATCACGAAGCAATTGCAGCAGCCAAAGCCGGACTGGCCGGCCTCACCCGCTCCGCAGCGGCGACCTACGCACGCAGCAAGT
>JASFWU010000303.1:0-3796 GCA_050049035.1 Akkermansiaceae bacterium
GGTTCGGAATACAAGTTTCTCTTCATGACAAAGGGAGGCGGATCGGCCAACAAGTCGTTTCTTTACCAACAGACCAAGGCCCTTCTCAATCCTGATCGCTTGATGGAGTTTTGCATCGAGAAGATGCGCTCCATCGGCACCTCGGCCTGTCCCCCCTACCACCTCGCCTTTGTGATCGGAGGTACCTCGGCGGAAGCCTGCCTGAAAACAGTCAAGCTCGCTTCGGCCCGCTATCTTGATGAGCTGCCGACCACGGGCAACGAACATGGCCGTGCCTTCCGTGATCTCGAGCTTGAGGAAAAGCTCCTCGAAGCGGCCCGCAAGATTGGGATCGGTGCCCAGTTCGGGGGAAAATACTTTGCCCACGATGTCCGCGTGATCCGGCTTCCGCGCCACGGAGCTTCCTGCCCCGTGGGACTCGGTGTCTCCTGCTCCGCCGACCGCCAGGCAAAGGCCAAGATTACCAAAGAAGGCATCTTCCTGGAAAAGCTTGAAGAGAACCCGGGGCGTTTCATTCCCGAAGAATTCCGCGAATGGCAGTTCAAAGGGGTCGAGATCGATCTCGACGAAGGGATGGAGTCCACCCTGGCCACCCTGACCAAATATCCGGTCACCACCGCGGTCTCCCTGACCGGGCACATCATCGTGGCTCGCGACATCGCCCATGCCAAACTGAAGGAGATTCTCGAAGCAAAAGGAGAATTTCCCGACTACTTCAAGAAGTATCCCGTCTACTACGCCGGGCCCGCGAAGACACCCGAAGGAATGGCATCGGGATCCTTCGGCCCCACCACTGCCGGACGGATGGATCCCTACGTCGACCTCTTCCAGGCCAACGGAGCTTCCATGGTCATGCTCGCGAAAGGAAACCGTTCCCAACAGGTCACCGATGCCTGCAAAAAGCACGGGGGATTCTATCTCGGTTCCGCCGGTGGCCCCGCCGCCCTTCTCGCCAAGGAACATATCAAAAGCCAGGAAGTCGTCGACTTCCCCGAGCTCGGCATGGAGGCGGTCTGGAAAATCAAAGTGGAAAACTTCCCCGCCTTCATTCTCGTCGACGACAAGGGGAACGACTTCTTCACTCAAATCAGCCAGTGCCCTGTCCACTAAAGTATGGTCAGCCGGCGTGAAATTCCAGTGATCGTGTGGCTCATCTGGGCCGCTCTGGTGGTGGAAATTGTCATTTCCATTCTCGGTCGGTCATGGCCGACCTTGATGATTTCGGTTCTCACCTTGATTCTGACCTGGCTCCCCATTGCCTACTCCGACCGCTTTGGCATCAAGATCCCCATTCGCTTTGCCACCGCGGCGGTGGTGTTCATCTTTGCCACCCTCTTCCTCGGGGAAATTGGAGACTTCTACGAAAAATTCTGGTGGTGGGATGTCATTCTGCACACCGGCTCGGCTTTGGCCTTTGGCATCATCGGCTTTGTCCTGATCTTCATGCTGTTCGAGGGTGATCGCTTTGCCGCGCCCCCTTTTGCCATCGCCTTTCTCAGTTTTTGCGTCGCCATGGCCATTGGTGGTGTCTGGGAGATTTTCGAGTTTGCCATGGACCAGCTCTTTGGCCTCAACATGCAGAAATCAGGTCTCATCGACACCATGTGGGACCTGATCGTCGACGCCCTGGGCGCCTTGATCGCAGCAGTCAGCGGTTATTTTTACCTCAAGGAACCCAAGGAAGGCGGAGGAGCTTTCCGGGAATGGATCCGCGCGTTCATCGTCAAAAACCGGGAACGCTTCCGCAAGCTGGACGATTCGGTTGAAAAGACCTCAACCGGGGATGGACCGGAACAATGAAATCGTTTTCAGGAGGTCCACTTCTGTCGGCGTGATCTCCACCAATTGTTCGACCCCGGCCAAGCGGTCGTAAAGCGAATGAAACTGCTCGAGGATGTCCTCCGGAGTGCGACCTCCCTGGCCACTCACCATGCTCCAGCAATTGAGGAGACGCGAATCTTGCTCGCCTCCTGCCACCTGAAGCACCCTTTCATGTCGTGAATCACGGGCGATCCTTTGGAAAAGCTCGGTGACGCGAGTTTGTTCCCCCTCCAAAACCTGCAGGATTCTCCCTGAATCCATGACCAGGATTCCGGTGATGTCAGCCTTGGCATTCTTTTGGCCCGAAACTTCCTCGATGGCACGAAGTCCTTCCGGGGTGAGGGTCTTCGAAGCCCGGCTGATGTAGGCCAGACGGAAAACAGCCGACAGGTCAGCCCGACCTGCTTCAGCCTGCGCAGATTTCAGAGTTTCAGTTGAGACATTCGGGCTGTTCATGAGCGATAGAGTCACCTCACTATGGTTTTTCGCAAGGGCACCTTCCCGACAATTTTACGCTTGGACATCTCAGCACTCTCCCTTAGCCTCCGCGCCTGTTGCAGGGCCTGTAGTTCAATGGATAGAACAATGGTTTCCGGTACCATAGATCGGGGTTCGACTCCCTGCGGGCCTGCCACCACCCAATAACATCAGGCGGGAAAAATCCGGATGGAATCAACCCGAGCTCAGGTGAAAAGCGGATTGGGTTTACGTTGACTCCTTTGCCAGCCGCCGTCTTTTTCGGCGAATGAGATGGGGCTGGGCCCAAAGATAAAGCCCCGTTACCCAGAGGAGGAACAACAGAATACCCGAGGGCAGGAAAATGAAGAGTTTCACCTTGTCGTGGAAGAAGCTGCCGTCGTGAAACGATTCGATCAGGTCGGAACGTCGGTAGGCGACCTGCAGCACCTCGGCGGTTGAACTGTCCAACTGGACCTCCCACCGGTTTGTGCCCCTCACCTTGATCATGCCCTTGCCCGGACGCACATCGAGCCGGTCGACATCGTCCCAACCATTGATCCCGGCCTCGGGAACAGATCGAACACTGTCCAAAATCTCATCGAAGCCCACCGCCAGTTCTTTGGTCGAACCACCGATCGTTGGTGGCTGTATCCAGGAGCTCTGTTTCTTGAGCATCAGAAGAATCCCGGTGGCGATCACCACTAAAAGCGGGAGAGCGATCAGCACCGAGGCCCAGCGATGGCTGATCCTGTTGATTTTGGCGAGCTTCATGTTGGCGGTATCTGATCTTCTTTGAGCGCAAAAGAAAAGGCGGCATCCCGGCAAAACTCCGCGCAGATTCAGGAAGGTTGATAGATCAACTGACTTGCTCTTGTTTTCTAGGATCCATGAAAAATAGTTTCCTCAGCTTCCTGGGTCTTGGACTGGCAGCTCATTTCGCCGCAGGAATCGAAGTTCAATCTGCGAAAAGCGGCCTTTGGTCGGAACCGGAGGTTTGGAAATCAGGGAAGCCGCCAGCAGCAGGTGACGACGTGAAAATTTCGCCAGGACACCAAGTCATCTACAATCTGAAGTCCCCGGTCGTTCTCCGCACCGTGCATGTCGCCGGATCGCTGATATTCTCTCGTGATCAGGATACCGAGTTGAATGTCGCGATGATCAAGGTCGGCGGCAAAGGTGGCATGGTCGAGGATGTCCATGATCACAAGGCTCCCATGATCCCCCACGGTGCCAAACGTGCACGCTTGGAGGTTGGAACTCCGGACCGCCCGATTCTATCAGGAGTAACCGCTCGCATCCGCCTCCATTACATCGAGGGCTTGGACAAGGAAGAGGCTCCGGTCATCACTTGTCGCCCCGGTGGCCGGATGGACTTTCACGGTGCTCCCATGAGTCGCACTTGGGTTGACCTCGGCAGCGATGCCTTGGCCGGAGACCGAGTTGTCACTTTATCCGAAGCGGTCACCGGCTGGCAGGTCGGAGATGAAGTCATTATTACCGGGAGTGAACGCGGCTT
>JASFWU010000304.1:0-3779 GCA_050049035.1 Akkermansiaceae bacterium
GTCACGCTTCATCTTCACGCCCTGCACTTTTTCTTCGTCACGTAATCCCGGATGCCCGTGATGGAATGGATGAGCCGGAAGATAGTTGGTCTGCAACTTGGGAGCCTTGGGATTTGGTTTGGGTCCAGGGCCGGTGTTAT
The DNA here is from genome assembly GCA_050049035.1 of Akkermansiaceae bacterium. GTDB lineage: Bacteria > Verrucomicrobiota > Verrucomicrobiia > Verrucomicrobiales > Akkermansiaceae > SW10. Next base: position 141 of record JASFWU010000304.1, read on the forward strand.
CGGCACCGTACTTTTTCACCAATTTCTCCGGGCCGTAGCGCGGGTCGTGCGGATGTGAAAACCCAAAGTAAATCAAAAAGGGGTCCTCATCCTTGCTCTTGGTCCGCTCCTCGAGGAAATCCATCACGCGGTCTCCATGCCACGCGCTTCCTCCTTCCTCGGTGCCCTTGCGCTTGCTGGCATCGTGACGAACGGTGAACTGTTTGTTCGCGCCCTCGTAACTATTCCCGCGCTTGCACGTCCGCATGGTGTCGTAGCCCGCCCGGTTAAAAACCGCCGCCATCGTCATCTCCGGGAGATTGTCCGGTGCTCCCGGTCCATTCGTTGCATTCCCTTTCTTTCCTCGTTTTCCTGGCAAATGCCAAACAGTGCGCCCGCTCATGATCATGTGACGCGAAGGCGTGCAAACTGCTCCCGACCACGACCCCATGTGATAAGCACCATCGAAAACCATCCCTCCGGCCGCGATGCGATCAAGTGCCGGAGTTTTACAAACCTTGTTGCCGTAGGTGCTCAAGGTATGCGGAGCCTGGTCGTCGGCGAGAATGAAGAGGAAGTTGGGACGCTTCTTTTCAGCAGAGGCGTGGGAAGCGGCCAGTGCGAAAAGCGCAAAACCGACGAGTCTGGGATTTTTAAAGGGAATCATGAACATTCTACCCGGAAGACCTAAATGCTCTATCGCTCAGGTGGTGAAAACTCGGGCTACCTTGCGGAGTGGTTCGTCCCTTTCTATGTTGGGAGGAATCACGTGAATGGTCGGACGTTGAAAAAAACCCTCAAGAAAATCGTTGGATTGGTTCTTGGTGTCATCGCGCTCAAGTACCTTTTGATTGGCGGGTTCAATCTTCTCATTTACGGAGAGTTGGTCCATTCCAGAGACCCGCAAGGCAGCAAGATTTCATTCACTCGCTACCTTCCTGCCACCGCCACCGAAATCAATGAGGTGTCATGGGCTGACGGTTTTATCCCCGATTACAACTACTGGTTACGGGCTCGTGTCACCCGGGAGGAATTTGATCAGTTTGTTCGGGACCTCGAACTCACCCCTCATACGAATGATCGTCAATACTCCGAAAACTCCTGGCTGTCTTGGTCGGATCATCTCCTCGGAGATACGGATTGGTGGCATCCCACTCAAAACCTTGAGGAGACTTACGTCCGGGAGGGAGGAACCAAATGGAGCTTTGCCAAGTATGAAAATGGGTACCTGTATTTCCGATCGCTCGATCATTAGCGGTGTTGCCTGATCGATGCAGACCGGCCGCAAACCTTGCAGAGGGAACTGCAACATCTTCTTTAACAAGCTCCGGCAACATTCATCAAAGGCTCTTCGTATCACCGGACATGAAACACCTCCTCGCCATCGCACTTTTGATGATCAGTGCCCGTGCCCTTGCCGCTGACTTTGCACCACTTTCGACTTTCCTCAAAGACGCAGTCGACCAAGGCGAGGTTGCCGGTGGAAGCGTGTTGGTTCTTCATCGCGGCAATGTGGTGTTCCAGAAGGGATTTGGATTTGCGGATCTGAAGAACAATACACCTTTTCAAGTAGGCACGCCGGTAGTGGTGGCTTCGATCAGCAAACCGCTTCTAGGCACGGTGGCCTTCCGGCTCAGCGAGCAAGGCAAAGTCAATCTTGCGGCGCCCATCTCGGAATCTCTGCCGGAGTTTAGTGACCGGAAACTCGAGTCCGGCGCCCTTCTCAATCGCGCTCCCACGACGCTCGAACTTTTCACCCACACCTCGGGGATTCGACAAAGCGAGTCTCCCGGTGGGCGTCCCTGGTTTGCCACCTGGACCAAAGGAAAACCTCTGGAGGAAGTGGTGAAACGTTATGCGGCGGAGTTTCCCTTCGAAGCCCAACCAGGCACCCGCTATGCCTACAGTGGCATCGGGACCGACGTCGCGGCCCGGGTTCTCGAGGTGGCTTCCGACAAACCCCGGAACGAGCTCTTCGTCGCGGAATTGGCGGGCCCGCTTGGGATGACGCACACCTTTTATCGTGATGCGGTGAGTTTGAAGAAAACCGGGCCCATGCCGACACGCTACTACCGGGGCGAAGAGGGCAAGCTCCTCGTTTCCCGAGGACGGTCGGTCCCTCCGAAGAACACCTACAGCTCGTCCGGCGGCTCCATCATCAGCACAGCGCCCGACCTTGCCCGTTGGTTGATGATGATTCGCAACAAGGGTCGGGACGAAAACGGGAAAACATTCCTGAAAACCGAAACCATCGCGGACATGCTCGCGCCATTTTCGCGCAGCAGGAACAGCAAGTGTGGCCTCTTCATCCGGAAAAAAGACGACAAAGGTAGAGCATTGATTGTCGGCCACTCCGGATCCTCGGGCACGAACTGCTGGGTCGATTTTGAGAACGACATCATCGGCATCATGCTGACCCAAACCCGCGGGAAGGACATCAAGGACTTCCGCATCGCACTGGAAAAAAAGGTGCGTGCGACTTTGGTCGATTGACCGAAACGGGAAAGGCTACGGACCGTTTACAAACTGTACGTGCAGGCGAACGAAGTTGCGTTCGTTGGATCCCAGGGGTGAGGTTTCTCGAATGACCACGGTCTCAGACCCGCCCCCATGACCGGTCGTCGATTGCAGCACGGCATCTTCGAAGAGCCACGACGACAAGGTGGCGCTACTTTGAAGTGACCAGATGAGATCGGAACCATTTTCGACCCGCCGGACTTCGACTCCCAGATAGCGGACTCCGTCGACCTCGACTTCTCTTCCGCCCACGATCGCCGAATCAGCAACCAGGGGGTCGGTGGCGTAGGCGTATTCCTCCCAGTTGCTGCGACCATCGTTGTCAGGATCGGTATTGAAGGCACCATCACCGAACCAATCCGCCTCGGCGAAGTGCTCTTCCTGCCAGGCATTGAAATGGACCTGCCACGAAGCATCACCTGTTCCCGGGGAACCGCCCGCCGATTCGCTCACACCCCAAATCGCGGGATCGCTCAAGGCATCATAAGCGGTCTCCTCATCGCGAATCACAAGGGAGAAACCTTCCCCGTCACTCGGCGGATACCAACGATCATTGTAGGTGAAAACAAGGATGTTTTCGCCCACCCCGTCGACCAGGCGAAGCGTTTCCCCGTCGTTGTTCAGCAGGCCCACAAAAGGACCAACCACCGGAGCAGTGAGCCCCGGATAGCGAAGCGTGAAAGCCGCCGGGTTCTTGGCAACAATAACCCGCTCACCCGGCCCGAGTGACAAGAGCCCCTCAAAAGTAAACTCGATACCATCGGTGAATGACGAACCGCCGAGCTCGATGGCAGAACCCGAGATGTTGGTCAGTTCGATAAACTCGAAATCCGAATCGACCAGTCCGGGCAGGGCGGCGGATTCCGCACCGGTCGGGTCAGCCGGATGATAATTCAGTTCCGTGATGCGCAGCGCCAGTTGGTTCGCGGTCGGAGATCCGGGGTAAGTGAATGAATCAATCAGAACTCCGGAGTTATCGCGGAGTTCGATCGTTTCGCCTCTCGCGGAGAGCTGTCCTTCATATCCTCCCTGCACATGTCTGAATTCCCCTCCTTTTGGTCCGGCGGTCCGTGCCCGGAAGCTCGCGGAATCGCGAGCCACATGAAGCAAACCCTGGTATCCTGAAGCTGAGGTTCCCGCTCC
>JASFWU010000305.1:0-3775 GCA_050049035.1 Akkermansiaceae bacterium
CGACCTTTGACATTGGCACCGGCCCGAACGGAACGGTCTTTGCCATCCAGCCGCTGGATAACGGGAAAGTCCTCATCGGTGGCAGCTTCAATTCCTTCGCGGGTCAGGTGGGAACGGCCTACGTCGCACTTCTCAATGAAGACGGCTCGGTCGATCCCAGTTTTGTTTCCCTCGCCACCACCACGGTCAATGACATCGCTCCCGACGGAAACGGCGGATACTGGCTCAGCCATGCCAATAGTTACGACGGCCAAACTCGGATCGTCCGTGTCGATGCCACCGGAGCAAAGGCCGATGGCTTCAACTACACCGACAACATGACGTCCTTCAGGGTTCTCGGGAATCCGGACGGATCGGTTTACTCCCTCAGTAGTAGCAATCCCTTCATTCAACGAATCGAACCGGATGGAACATTCAATAATGGCTGGCCCGCCCAGGGAGTATCCAATCCCGATGATGATGTCGAAGCAGGACTGCTACTCCCCGATGGAAGGGTCGTGATTGGCGGAGACTTCGATCGCTACAACTTCATCACGCGGAATCGCATCGCCGTTCTCAATCCGAACGGAACACTCAATACTGAGTTCGATCCCTTGGGCGGACTCAACGGTGCGCCTTCCTCGATTCGTCGCGATGCCGACGGAAGGCTCTGGGTAGTGGGAAGCTTCACGACTTATCAGGGAGAAACGGTTCCCCGGATGGTTGTCCTTAATGGTTTCGATCCTGCCGCCGAAAGCCCGTTCACCACTTACCTCAACAATGCCGAAGTCCCGGAAAACCAACAGGCTCCCGGAATCGACTTCGATGGTGATGGTTGGGCCAATCTCATTGAGTTCCTTTACGACAGCGATCCGGCCGATTCGGTGGGAGGACTCGGCGTGGACTGGAATCCCGTGAACCCGACCCTCACCGGAGCAGCAGTAAACGCCATTCTGCCAGGAGCGGGACTCGATCCGGCAAGAGAATATCGGACCGTCCACGTCCGCCTTCCGGTCGACCGCCGAGGCCTCACTGTTGGACTTGAAGCCGGGCTTGATCTCACCGATTTCGGCACCGGGTCAGCGCAAGCCATCCCTCTTGGGCCGCCGACTCCGGATGGCCCGGGATTCGAAATCCAGGTTTACTACCTGACCCCGTCGACGACCGAGGCTCCCAGGATTTTCTGGCGCCTGAGAGTGGAGGAATAGGCTTCGCTTCGAAAATCAAAGAAGGGCTTTTCGAAGATCATCAACGAATTGCCCTTCTTCCTGGATCCGCGTGGCCCGATCATTCAAGCGTAACAGGTAGGAAGGGTGGACGGTGGCGACCACTTTCTCGGCAAGACCGGTTTCATAAACCTCCCCACGTTGCCGGGTGATCTTGAAGCCCGGCCCGATCAAGGAACGGGCCGCGGTTGCTCCAAGAAAAATCAAAACCCGGGGTTTCACTTCCAGCAGCTCCGCGACCAACCACGGCTTGCAACGGGACACTTCATCCGCGGTCGGACTTTGATGAATTCTCTGCTTTCCCTTCGGAACGAACTTAAAGTGCTTCACCGCATTGGTGACGTAACACTGCGACCGGTCGATTCCGGCTTCGGTCATGAGTCGATCCAAAAGCTGTCCGGCGGGGCCAACAAAGGGTCGTCCCAAAAGGTCCTCATGATCGCCCGGTTGCTCTCCCACGATCATGATCTCGGCATCGACCGGCCCTTCGCCCATGACGGTTCCGGTTGCGGCCTGATGAAGCGGGCAGGCCTGGCAGCAGGCTGCTTTCTCACGTAAAACCGACAAAGGTTGCCCGACCAGATCATCGGGATTGAGAACCCGTTCGTCATCGCGCGATTCCAAATCACGGAGATGCTTGAGGTAAGGATTTTTCCCGCCACCTCGAGTGGGTCGCAAGCTCTCCTGATGCATTTCGCCCACTCGAAATCGGCTCTCGGAGACCAGCGATTCAATCAACCCGGACTCGGGAAGATTCTTCCAATATTTCTTGGGCATCTCAGCCTGCATCGCCTTCACCTTCAAGCGGGCTGGATTAAAAATGCTCCGGTAGTAACCACGCCAAAGTTCATCGAGTTCCTCATCGGGCACCTCGATCTTTTCGACTCCCGGGCCAAAACGGAGATCCCGGCCATCCCAGGAAGCGGAACCGGTCGGAGTAAAAATCGCCCAGTCCATCCCGGTGAAGCGATTCTGAAAGAACTTCGCGGTGAGCGGCATGATCCGATGATCCGGCTCAAACCAAGCCATAAACTGCTCGCGCCCGCTCGCTTCATCTTCCCCGGTTTTCTTGAACCGGACAAAGGCATGCATCTTGTGAATGTCGCGCGCGATCTCCTTGCGCATCTTTTGAAGGCGCAACACCGATTGATCGGTGGCACGCTTCAGCAAGCTTGCCTCGCCCCCCACAGTCAGCCGCCAAAGGAGTTGGTAGAGCAATCCCCATCGCTCGGGTGAGCGATGATGGGACACGGTGTGTGCCAATGACACAAACTCCTTGGAGACCTTGGGCGGTTCGCGGATCGGGTCGGGAAGATCTGCTTCCTTATCACCAAAGAGCCCGGCCTGGTTGCTTTCCTCCCAGAGAACTCCCGATGGCTCCACCCCGGCTTGCAAAAGACCCCGCGCCTTTTTCCGCCATTCATCGAAGCCCTCTTTGACCGGCAGGGTAATCATCTTCTAGTCGATCACCTGCCCGAGAGGCGAACTCGTTGTCGCCGTCAAATCCAACTCTATCTGCTCCGGCGGTGGAGCAAAGCGGGCACGGAGATTTTCATGATCCAGCTCGCGCGAAGACGGGTGGTGATCCGCGGTGATGACAAAGGGAAGGACCTTCTTGAGAGCCACCCTGAGCCGGATGAGGTCCTGCACCCGAATACGGCCGTATCGTCGAATGCCGAGAAGGCGGTTGGCATTTCGAACGCCCAAACCGGGCACCCGGTAAAGCATGTGCTTGTCAGCGCGATTCAAATCGACCGGAAAAACATGACGGTTTCGCAGAGCCCACGAAAGCTTTGGATCAAGATCGAGGTCGAGATTGGGAAGTTCGTCTGAAACGATCTCGCTCGCCTCAAAACCATAAAACCGCATGAGCCAGTCCGCCTGGTAAAGACGATGTTCCCGCACGAGGGGTGGTGACTTGAGAGGGAGAATCGCCGATGGTTCGGGAATCGGGCTGAAGGCCGAGTAATAAACGCGACGTAGCCGGTAGTTGGAGTAAAGATCGTGCGACCGTTTGAGGAAAACCTGATCGGTCGAGCCGTCCGCACCGACGATGACCTGCGTACTCTGGCCGGTGGCAAATCGTCCTTCCGGAGCGCGACGGCTCCGCGCTTCCTTGCGAACCTCAAAGGCATTCTCGACCCGATGCCGGATCTTCCCCATCGCGATGCGCGTTCGCTTCAAGGATTTCTCCGGGGCAAAGGTCTTCAGGCTTTCCTCCTTGGGCAGCTCGATATTGATCGAGATCCGATCGGCGAATTGCCCGGCCTTCTCGATCAACTCCACCGATGCTTCCGGGATTGTTTTGAGATGAAGGTAGCCCCGGAAGTCGTGATCTTCCCGCAGGGAACGCGCCACTTCGATGACCTGCTCCATGGTGTGGTCGGCACTTCGAATGATTCCCGACGAAAGGAACAGGCCTTCGATGTAATTGCGTTTGTAAAAATCAAGCGTCAGCTTGACGACCTCCTGTGGAGAGAAAGCCGCCCGTTGCACGTTGGAGGAACGCCGGTTGATGCAATAGTGGCAGTCATATAGACAGCGGTTGGTTAGCAGGATTTTCAGGAGGG
>JASFWU010000306.1:0-3772 GCA_050049035.1 Akkermansiaceae bacterium
GGCGAATGCGGGCATGAGGGTAGGGTTTGTCGTCGAGCCACTCCTCAAAATACACGCGCATGACACCGTGCAAAAGCATGTTCGAGGTGCCGGCCTCCGACTCCCGGGAGGCACGGATCAAGCCGATGGTCCCGACAGGTGCCGCGCAACGGTCAGGGTCGGAACTGTCGTCGCCCAAAAGGTTCCCGACACAAAACATGCAGTCGCCTTCCATGGCCTCCTCCAGCATCTGGCGATATCTGGGCTCGAAAATATGCAGGGGCATCCCACCATGTGGGAAGAGCACGGTGTCTGGCAGGAGAATGGCTCCGGCAGTTTCTGGAATGGTGAGAGATGACATAACGGAGCGAAAAAGACGAGCGAACGGGGAGGGGACGTTTCATCTTTCCCCCTGATCTCAATCGTCTCAATCTAGGCCTGCGCAAGTGCCTGATCGAGGTCTTCGATGATGTCGTCGATGTGCTCCAGTCCCACCGAGAGTCTGACCAATTCCGGACGAATCCCTCCGGCCAGCTGCTGTTCGGAGGTCAGCTGTGAATGAGTCGTGGTGGCGGGGTGAATCGCGAGCGACTTGGCATCACCGAGATTCGCGACATGGGAAAAGAGCTTGAGTTGATTGATGAATTTGGCTCCGGCCTCGGCTCCTCCCTTGATGCCAAAGACCACCACGCTGCCGCCTTTTCCCCGAAGGTATTTCTGGTTTTTGTCATACTCGGGGTCGTCTTCGAGTCCCGGGAAGCGGACCCATTCGACATCGGGGTTATCCTTGAGGTGCTTCGCAACTGCCAGGGAGTTTTCGCAATGGCGCTCCATCCGGAGAGGCAGCGTTTCGATGCCCTGGAGAAACTGCCACGAGTTGTCGGGCGAGATGCAGGCTCCGAGATTGCGCAGCGGGACGGTCCGCATTCTGAGAATGTAGGCCAGCGGAGCGAGCATGTCGGGAAGGTCATGTCCCCAGCGAAGTCCGTGGTAGGAGCCATCGGGTTCGTCGTAAAGCGGGTGATGGCCCCCGGCCCAGTTGAAGCGGCCGGAGTCGATGACAATGCCTCCAAGACCTGTGCCATGCCCACCGAGCCATTTGGTCAGTGAGTGCACCACAATGTCCGCTCCGTGGTCGAGGGGACGGGTCAGGTAGGGGGTGGAGCAGGTGGCGTCAACAATGAGGGGGATCCCGTGGGCCCTGGCAATCTCGGAAACGGAATCAAGATCGGTCACCTCGAGAGCAGGATTCGAAACCGTTTCACAAAAGAGGGCCCGGGTCTTGTCATCAATCTTCTTGGCAAAGTTCTCAGGGTTCCGGGAATCCACGAAGCGAACATCAATTCCGAGAGCGGGGAGGATGTCGTGAAACTGGGTGTAGGAGCCGCCATAAAGATTGCGGGCTGAAACGATGTTGTCTCCCGCCGAGGCCAGGTTGATGATGGAGTTGAAAATGGCCGAGGTCCCCGAGGAATGAGCCAGTCCGGCCAATTCGTGAGCCCCTTCAAGAAGGCAGATCCGCTTCTCAAGAACGTCCGTGGTGGGGTTCATGAGTCGGCTGTAGATGTTGCCGAGCTCCTTCAGGGCGAAAAGATTGGCGGCATGTTCAGTGTCCTTGAAGGTGAAGGCGGTGGACTTGTAGATGGGAACGGCACGGGAATGTGTGTCCGAATCGGGCTGGTGGCCGCCGTGGAGACAAAGTGTTTCGTGTTTCATGGTCGAAAGTCTGAATGTGTCGAAGGGAATTTTGAAGTCTTATCCGATCTCGTCAGAGAGCGGGGGGCTTCTGGGAAATCACTCGACGTTTGAGTGGTCGGTTCAAGCTCTCATCGGAGCATCCGGAGTCGCAGGAAGTTCCGGGAGCTTGTTGACGAAGGCTCGGTCAGTCTGAGCGTGACTGCTTTGGTCTGTGAATCCGGGTCCTCGATTTCCTCCACAAGTTGGAAGCCGGTGATGGTGGTCCAGGTTTCCAAATCCAGAGACTCTTGAATCTCAAACAAAACGTCCGATACCCCGAGACCCTGCTGGTAGGTGATCGTAAGAAACTGCTCCTGGCCGATGGTGAGAATTCCCCGGGTCATGACCGGCGATACATTGGCGAGGTCAGGGTCGTTTCCAGTGGCATATTCCGCAAAGGCGGAGAGTCCGTCCTGATCGAGATCGCTGCTGTCATCGGTGATGCCGTTTTCGATTTTCCATTGTTCAAATCCGGAGACGAGGGCGGTGTCGGGAGCCCCGGGAGCCCCCCCCAAGGCGGCGTGGGCAGACCAGGATGATCCCTCTGCCGGCTGCGACCCGGTGAAAATCATGGAATACCCGTCACCGTCAGCTTGAAGCGGCCAGGGAAGCTGGTCGTTGTAGGTGAAGTTGATGATCTCGGTGGCACCCGGTCCGCGAACGATGATTTGCTCACCGTCGTTGCTGAGTCGACCGGCATATTCACCTGCCACGAATCCTTCGGAGAGATCGCCGTAACGGGCTGAGAATGCCGCGAGGTCCTTGACCAAAACGAGGCGGCCTCCCGCTTCGAGAAGGGTGTTGTCCGCGAAGAAGAAGCTGATGCCGTCATCGAAGTAAACCCCGCTGAGATCGATGGTCGAGCCCGATGAGTTCAGCAGCTCAATGAACTCGAAGTCGTCGCGGTCCGTCGTGACCGCAAGTTCGTTTGCCGTGGTGGCATCAGCGGGACGGTAGTGGATTTCAGAAATGACCAGATTCGTGCTGTCGGCCGGAACGGTGTCGATGCCGAAGAAAGTTGAAGTGAGGGCACTCCATTCGTTGGTGCTGCTGTTGAAAGCCCGGGCCCGGAATTCAGTGGAATCACTTAGGATGATGGGTTCGGTGATGTTGCTGCCGTTGGTCAGGTCCACCTCGCCACTCAGGATCAGGTCGAAGCGAAGGTCGGAGCTTCCGGCGGAAGTGTTGTGGACCTCGACCGCGATGGTGTTCTCGCCATCGACAAAGCGGGAAGAGGGAACGGGAAACTCAAAATAGGTGCTTTCGCTGGGAGTATGGTTGCTTGCGTAGGTGTCGTATGAAGCTCCTGCGGGCAAGGTGGCGGTTCGCGCGACTTCCACTCCGTTGATGTAGACCGCCGCTCCGTCATCGTATCGAAGTTTCAGCACGAAGTTTGAAAAATCGGCAGGATCATCGATGGTGACCTTCCGGCGGAAGTAGGTGGTGGCGTTTCTTTGCGGTCCCGGAGTGGCGGGATCAAGGTCGGTGAACCCGACGGTGGTTTGAATGTTGGTTTCTCCATAACCCAGCTGCGAGGGACCACTGGCCCAGGCGCTGTCGTCATAGGCGACTTCTTTCCAGGCCGTTCCTTGATCGCTTCCATCGTCGAGATATCTCCAGACGTCACCTGAGACGACAAAGTCCTGGGGGACTCTGGGACCGTCGGAGAAGGGGGCAATGATCGCAGACGGGTTGATCGCTCCACCGGAGAGTCGGGGGTCAGAACCGTCGGTGGTGTAATAGATCACTTGGGCATTGGTCGTCATGGTGACGCCTGCTCCTGCAGCGATCGACCCGCCGTGTTGGGAGAGCACGGGTGCGATCAGGTCGGGATACATGCCCGCTTGGCGGAGTCTTTGCATCATGCTTGTGCTTCGTGATGCAAGCCGATTGTTAAGCCAAAGATTCACGTAGTTTTCCCATGAAGCGACCGTTTGATAGTTCCATCGTTGAGCCTCGGCGGGGAACCCAGGTTGCATTTCCTCGAAGCGACGTCGCAGGCGCGAAATGCTCTTCTCGGCAGTCAATGCACCTTCGTTGAAGAAGTGTTTGTGGA
>JASFWU010000307.1:0-3767 GCA_050049035.1 Akkermansiaceae bacterium
TTTAGGGCCTGTCGAAAATAGCGCACGAAGCCCCCCTTGCCGGGCAAGCGCCTTCCCTGAGATGAACGGAGCACCGAAAATCTTGAAGAAAGAGCTGGTCAGCAGGTCTTCAATACGCTGGGTTAGAGGGATCTAGCAGCACACAATCATTCATCCGCTATGAAATCCCCGAAACAAACAATCCCAGTCTCCCTCTCTGCTCTCGCTCTTTGCACGATCTCTTCTCCGGCGGTCGTCGTCATGATTTCCGATCTCACCCCCGGCGGAAGTCCGATCGAGGACTTCTTCACTGATAACTTCAACAACGTGACGGAGATTCGTCATGGTGATTTTGCGAACTTCTCGTCCACCGCGAGCCAGGATGCCCTCAATGGAACCGGTATCTACGCCGGGAACGGACCGGCAGACGTCTTTGTGGTTGGGCGTTCACTCTCAAGTGGCGGCTATGATGCGGGTGATGCGGACGGATATAATGGTATCACCATCCCTTTCATTAACTTCACCAGCTACACGGCGCGTGAACTCGGCGACCGCCTCGGCTGGCACACTGGCAGTGCAACCAACGGCGGTTCTCGCAATGGAAGCGAGACAACTGTGACGGCGGCTGGCTCGTCCATTCTTTCGCTCAGCGCCGGGACTCATGACCTTTGGACCGACGATCCTGATTTCAACGGTCTCGGTACGAGCACCAATGTTGGTACCGGTGACATCCTCGCCACCGTGAACGGGAACATCCTCGCAGCTCACTGGGATGCAGGTGACGCCCCGGGCAACGTGACCAGCGCCGGCGTGGCTACTTTCCCGGGAACCCGCCTGCTCCTCAATCTCGACAACGAGCCGAACGCTGGCAACAACGGAGCCAACGATTTTACCGGGCTGACTGCGGCGGGACTCGACGCTTATGTGGACGCGATCGATGCCACCACGGCGCTGCAACAGGTTCCCGAGCCATCCGCCGCTCTGCTCGGCTTTCTCGGCCTCGGCCTGATCGCCCGCCGCAAGCGATCCTAGATTGCCGGAAGGCGTTCACTTCCGGTTGGAATTGTTCATCGAACGGCTCAATCGCTCGTTCTCATCGTGTCCTCCGGCCTTTGAGCGGAGTGGTCCTAATGAAATGCCCTCGAGCTCATCATCCTTGAGATCATTGACCACACCACTCGAAATCTAGACAGGGGCGTGAAGGGCTGACTATGAGCGGGTTGTCCGTAGCCACTCGACAGGCCATCCTTGCATCCCGGGCTTGGGTAGCCGGCAGGTCAGTGTTTTCTCAGGGCCAAGTGAACAACGGTTTTCAAAAACCGGCTTGTCTCAGGGAAGAAGGTCTGGAGAGATAGGCTATGGACAACATGATTGACGCACTTCAGATCATTGTGGCCTTGGGTATTTTCAATGTCTGGGTCCTGCGTTTTGGCAAGGCGACCCCAAGCAGCATTTGCAGGGCAAGACCGCCGGAAGCAATGAGGCCGGTCACGGGGGCGCGAATCCCGATCAAAAGGCCCGCCGCTCCCAGTACTTGGGTCAGCCCGACTACGGCCCGGTAACGAGCCAACCCAAAGCGGTCGAATTCCCGCCGCATGTGACGGGTGAAAAGACAGCTAATTCCATACCCCAAAAAGGAAAGGGCGGAGAACCAGGCTAAGGCAGGAATCATAACGTCGGGCTCATTCACTAAACCACAGATCCGGGTATCCGGCGGGTCGCAATTCCATTTTGTTCTTTCCATCGGGAATTTTCCCGAAGTTCATGTCCCACGACAAGTTTGCGGGATCAGTTTGGCGTTTAACGGCAGATAATGACACGACGCCCATTCTCGCTTCGTTTAGAAAAGATGAAGGTGATGATCAGGCTTTTCTTCCTAGTTCTCGCGCCGGCTGGCGTCCTCGTTGCCACCGAGAAGCCCAACATTCTTTTCATCTATACCGATGATCAATCGCACCGGACGGTCAGTTGCTATCCGGAGGCATTCGACTGGGTGAAGACGCCGCACATCGATTCGTTGGCGGAGGGCGGTGTTCGCTTTTCCCGTGCTTACATCGGGGCGTGGTGCATGGCCTCGCGGGCGACTTTATTGACCGGACATCATCAGCACGGGATCGAGTCGATGCGGATGGAAGGCAGGTATCCCGGAAGCGCCTACGATCCCGAGAAGTGCCCGTTTTGGCCCAAGGTTTTTCGTGCGAATGGTTACACCACGGCCCAGATCGGGAAGTGGCACACCGGGGTCGATGCCGGCTATGGGCGTGATTGGGATTACCAGATTGTTTGGAATCGGCCGGCCTACCCGGACAACGCTCCGAATTACTACGACAACCAGCTCACCAATTTCAACGGTGGCAAGCCGAAGATGGTGGAGGGCTACACCACCGACAATTACACCCAATGGGCGGTCGAGTACATCCACGGGAAGGGGAGGGAGCCCAAAAAGCCGTGGTATCTCTGGCTCTGCTACGGGGCGGTGCATGGGCCGTTCACGCCAGCCGACCGCCACCTCGATGACTACCCGGGCGTCGAGGTTCCCATCCCGAAAGACATCTACCCGCCACGTCCGGGAAAACCGGACTACGTCAATAGGATGGAGTTTTGGGAACCCGGCAAAGGCGGTATTCCTGTCGAGCGTAAGGTGCGCGATCTGGGCCCGGTCGGCATGAAGGACATTCCCGGACGTCCGCTCAAGGACTGGGTGCGGCAGTATCACCAGGGCGTGCTCGCGATCGATGAGGGGGTTGGCAAGCTCCTTGAGGCTCTCAAAGCGAGTGGTCAGGATGAGAACACCATCATCGTTTTCACTTCCGATCAGGGCTTTGCCTGGGGGCAACACGGCTTCAAGTCGAAGGTCGGTCCGTACGCCGCCACGGTAGGAGCTCCGTTCATCATTCGCCCTACGGCGAGGATGGCAAAGAAGACCGCAGGCCGGGTGGTGGAAGAGCCCGTGAGTGGTGTTGACATTCCACCCACCTTTTTTGCCCAGGCCGGGATCGACCTCCCTTGGAAGATGCACGGGCGCGACCTGAGCCCTCTCCTGTCCGAACCAAAAGCCGAGTGGAAGGCTCCCGCACTCCTCGTGCACACAGCCAAGATTTACGGTTCCGCGACGGACACCATTCCGCCCAAGGGTGATCCCGCCCTTCTGCACGGTCCCGGTGTTCCCTGGTATGTCATGCTCGCCAAAGTGAAGTTTAAATACGTGCGCACTCTGATCGAGGGCGAGCCGGAAGAACTCTACGATCTCGAGGCCGACCCCGAAGAGCTGATCAACCTTGCCCGGAAGAAGAGCCACCGGCAGATCCTCCAGCGATACCGCCAGGCGACGATTGCGGAGTTAAAACGAACCGAAGCCGGGTTTGTCGATCACATGCCGAAGACGCAAACTCCGGAATAGCAAGGGCCCGGTAGCCTAACTGTTTCCTCTCCCCGCTATGGCAGTCGAGCTTCTCCCGCCATTTTGCCAGTCTGTTCGAATCACCATTCTTGTTCTCATTTCTTCATGAAACTTCCCTCCGTTCTCATCTCTTTGTCATTGGTTTCCTCGCTTTTTGCCGAACGAAAACCGGCTCCCATTCCCGGTTCGATTCCTCACGAGTTGATCGGGAAACCGGCTGAAGAAGAAGACATCTTTGCAGTGGCCTCCAAGCAAGGATCCCGGGTCCTCATTTCCCGGGATGATGGCAGAACCTGGAAGCAGAGCTTGCTCGCGACACCTCATCAAGAAGATGGAGGCTGGCATGGCAACTTTGCGGTCTATGGCCTTGCCACGACCAAAGGAGTTC
>JASFWU010000308.1:0-3763 GCA_050049035.1 Akkermansiaceae bacterium
CCAACCTTCTTCTGTCCGACGAAATCAACCGGACGCCCCCGAAAACCCAGGCCGCTTTGCTCGAAGCGATGCAGGAAAAGCGGGTCTCTTCGGGCGGGGTGGATTACAAGCTGGAGAAGCCCTTCTTCGTATTGGCCACGCAGAACCCCATCGAGCAAGAGGGCACCTACCCTCTCCCGGAAGCACAACTCGACCGCTTTCTCTTTAATGTTCTCGTGAAATACCCCAGCCGTCAGGAGGAGCTGGATATCATGAAGAGCATCACGAGCGACATTCGTCCTGAAATCAAAGAGGTTCTCAAGGGCTCCGACATTGTCGACTTCCAACATCTCGTCCGGCGTATTCCGGTTGCCGACCACATCTTCGAATACGCCGCATCGCTCATTCGGGCCACCCGCCCGGATGAAGACGAAGCACCCGAGTTCGTGAAGAAGCTCATGTCATGGGGTGCCGGCCCTCGTGCCTCCCTCAATTTAATCCTCGCAGGCAAGGCCCGGGCAGCCCTCCGCGGCCGTTGCCACGTCTCCATCGATGATATCAAAGCTGTTGCCCTCCCGGTTCTTCGTCATCGGATCATTCCCAACTTTGCGGCTCGCTCCGAAGGAATGACATCCGACACTTTGGTCTCGAAACTTCTCGAGGAGATCCCCGCCGGCGAGAAAAAGTAAGGCCCCGCTCGGATGTCCCGGCATCTTCCCGAACTCAATTACCTCGATCCCGAGATCCTGCAAAAGCTCGGTGATCTGGAGTTGATTGCGCGCGAAGCGGTCGAGGGTTTGCGTGCCGGTGCCCATCGGAGTCCTTTGCGCGGCTTTAGCACCGAATTCGCCCACCATCGTCAATATGCTCCGGGCGATGCCATTCGCGACCTCGACTGGCGGGTTTTTGGCCGCACCGAACGGTACTACACCAAGCTCTACGAAGCGGAGACCAACTTCGACTGCCATATCCTCATGGATGCCAGTTCATCCATGACCTACACCTCAAAGAAGGTCAGCAAGCTCGAATATTCAAAGTTTCTCGCCGCCGCCCTGAGCTACCTCATTCTCAATCAGCGTGATTCCGTCGGCCTCGGCGTTTTTGACTCGGAACTTCGCGCCTACCTGCCACCGCGGTCGGCACTCGGCATCATTCTTGAAATCGAAAAGACCCTGCGTGAGGCCGATCCGGTTCCCAAAACCAACATCGCCAAACAACTCAACGACATCGCCCTTCAGATCAAGCGGCGTTCATTCGTCATCCTGATTTCGGATCTCTTTGCTGATGTGGACGATGTCATGCGAGGCCTGCAACGCCTGCGCTATGCCGGACATACCGTTCTGGTTTTCCAGACTCTAGATCCCTACGAACTCGAGTTTCCTTTCAAGGGCACCTGGAAATTCGAGGGTCTCGAAGGCGAGGAAGAGCTCATCACCCAACCCGAACGCATTCGCGAAAACTACCTCAAGAACTTCACCGGATTTCTCGAAGAGATCCGCACCGGCTGCATTGGCAGCGGAATCGACTACGCTCTCGTTGACACCTCACGTCCGCTCGACGCGGTCCTAAGTGAGTTCTTCGAAGAGCGTTCAATGATCACCATGGGACCTGCTGTCGGAACACGCTGATGAGCTTTCTGAATCCATGGATGTTACTGGGAGTTTTGGGAATCAGCCTTCCCATCCTGGCTCATATCTTGAATCGCTTTCAGGTGAAGCGAACCGATTGGGCCGCGATGCGCTTTCTCGATCGCAACATCCGGGTGCGCTCCCGGCAGATCCGCCTGCGCGATTTACTGCTTTTGATTCTTCGCTGCCTTGCCCTCCTCCTTCTCGTGTTGGCGCTGGCCCGCCCCACCTGGAGGGACGGAACGGCGGAATGGCTCCCCGGAGAGTCGCGGGCCGGAGTGGTCATTGCGCTGGATGCGTCATTCAGCATGGAGCACGGAGGAGCCGATGAAAGCCGTTTCCAAAAAGCTCTCGAACATGTCGAAACCATCACCGGCAAGCTTCACCCGGGAGATCCCGTTTCCCTGATTCTTTTGGGAGGCTCCGACCGGGTTCTCGCGCGGAACATGGCTTATGACCCCGATAAGTTTCGTACTTTACTCGAAACAGCCCGGCCGGTGCCCGCTCCCCTTGACCTCAACCGCGTCCCCCGGCAAATCGGAGAATTGGTCGACAACATGGATGCACCTCAAAAGGAAGTCTACTTCATCACCGACACTCAGGCAGCCGATTGGCGTGAAACATCAGGTGAGTTTGTCGGATCCCTGGCCAACCTCACTGAAGAGGCCGGTCTCTTTTTCATTCCGGTTACCGGTTCTCCCGAGAACCTTGCGGTCACCGCGCTCGATCTTGTTTCCGGAGTCCTCCGCAAGGGAACAACAGCCCGCTACCAGGCCACCATCCACAATTTCGGAATGCAACCTGCCACCAGCGTCGAGGTCATCGGCCGCATCGACGGAGTGCAGATTGATCGTAAAATCATTCCCGCGATCGCCCCCGGCGCGTCTGAAACCGTGTCCCTTTTCGTCCCCTTTTACAATGCAGGAGCTGCCCGCATCACCGCCGAAATCAATGTTGACCTCCTCGCGACCGACAACGTTCGCCGGACGGTTGCCGTCATTCGCGACCGGGTCTCGGTGCTTTGTGTCGATGGCTCGGGTGGCGATGCGGGACAATTGGTGACAGCGGCCCTTCTGGCCCGGGGTAAATCAGCCAATGATGAAGACTTCCAGGTCCGTTCGATTCCCTGGCTTTCGCTGCCCGCGGAGAATCTGGGCGACGTTGACATCCTCGTCATGGCGGACGTCCCCGAAGTCACCCCGACCCAGGTCGAACAAATCTCAAAACATGTCCGCGAGGGCAACGGCCTGATCTGGTTTGCCGGCGATGACGTCAAACCCGCGCGCTGGAACGAACATGCCGCATCCGGCTCCTCTCCCCTACTCCCCGCGCGCCTGGGACAGGTTGTCAACACCAGCAACAGCATCGGGGCCGGAAGACCACTCGAACCATCGCTCCCCGACCACAACATTTGTCTTCCCCTGCGTTCCCTTCCCGAAGACCTCCTCGGCGAGACCCGCTTTCTTCGACGGCTTGAGGTGGAACCACTTCCCACCAGCTTTGCCATCCTGAACCTCGCCGGAAACGGTGGCCCCATCGTTTTGGAACAGTCCCACGGGCGGGGTCATGTTTTTCTTTTCACCACCTCCGCCACAAACGACTGGAACAACATGGCTTTGACGCCGGTCTTTCCCATGCTCATGCAGCAAATGGTGACTTACCTTTCCGGACGCGAGTTTGAAAGCCCCCGCACTGTCGGTGACCCGCTTTCCCTCGCCTACACCAGTCAACCCGACGCCAGTGACGGAGTGTTCGAGAGCCCCTCCGAGGAGACCATCACGGTTCCGGTTCGCGAGTATCAGAACGAATACATCGCCCTCCTGGAGGAATCACGCGAGGCCGGCTTTTACCTCGCCAAAGTCAGCGTCCAGGCACCCGGAATGCCGGTCGCGGTCAACATCGACCCCGCCGAGTCAAATGTCGCCACGCTCTCCACCAATGATCTGCAAAAGACCCTCGAGGGCACTTCCATCACGATCGTAGGAGCGGACGTAGACCTTGCCAAAGCGATTGTAGCAAACCGCGGCGGACGCTCCTCATGGAGGCCGTTCATGATCGCCGGGCTCATCTTTCTTCTCATCGAGTGCCTTCTCGCCGACCGGCTTCACCGGAAGCGGGCCCTGCGACAGGCCCAAGCCACCCCTGCCCCGGAAAAC
>JASFWU010000078.1:0-9692 GCA_050049035.1 Akkermansiaceae bacterium
GTCATCATCCGGCGCAACATCATCGTCATCTTCATGTGCCTTGAGCTGATGTTGGCCGCCGCCAGCCTCACTTTGGTGGCCTTCTCGCGTCATCATCTCGAAAACGGCCTGCCTGACTACAACGGACAGGTTTTCGTCTTCTTCATCATCACGGTGGCTGCCGCCGAGGTCGCGGTCGGATTGGCTATCATTGTTGCTCTCTACCGCGCCCGTCAAACCATCAACGTCGAGGACCTCACTTCGATGCGTGGCTAACTCCTTTCGATCACTTCACCCATGGAAATCATCGCCTGGTTCATTCTCGGTCTTCCGCTTGCGACCGCTGCTGCCATCCATCTCGGTCTCAAGCAGAACCAAAAGCTTTCGGCTTACCTCTCGACCCTCTCGGCTTTCGCGACCCTCGTTCTAACGATTGTTGTGTTGGGTCATCCCGAGGACATTCCTGCCAAGTTCTGTTGGGCGGGAATCCCCGGCTTTGGTGAGATTAACATCGGACTCGATTTCGATCGTCTTTCAAAGGGCATGATGCTCGTGGTCACTGGCGTGGGCTCGCTGGTGCATCTGTTTTCGCTGGCCTACATGAAGGACGACGAAGCCCTCGCCCGCTACTTCTCCGGCCTTTCCCTCTTCATGTTCTCCATGACGGGGATCGTGCTCGCCGACAACTTCCTCATGATGTTCATGTTCTGGGAATTGGTCGGCCTGAGCTCCTACCTTCTCATTGGTCACTGGTATCACAAAAACTCGGCCGCCGACGCTTCCAAGAAAGCCTTCCTCACCAACCGGATCGGGGACTTCGGCTTCATGATCGGGATCCTCATGCTCTGGGGAATGACCGGGACTTTTACCTTTAGCGGACTGGAGAGCTTTTTCGGTGATGGGGCTCATGCCAAGACCCTCGTCCCCTCGATGACGATGCTCTCGGTGGCCATTCTTCTCATTTTCATGGGAGCGATGGGCAAGTCGGCGCAGGCTCCTCTTCACGTCTGGCTTCCCGATGCCATGGAAGGCCCCACTCCGGTTTCCGCTCTCATTCACGCCGCTACCATGGTCGCCGCCGGGGTCTTCATGATGGCCCGCTTCTTCGGAGCGGTGGGCATGGAAACCCTCGAATCACTTTGGGGACTGGAAACCATCGCCTGGATCGGCGGACTCACCTCGTTGTTGGCCGCTCTCATGGCGACCCAGCAGGATGACATCAAAAAGATCCTCGCTTACTCCACTCTCTCCCAACTCGGTTACATGGTGATGGCCGTTGGTTTGTTGAGCCCGGACGTTGGCATGTTCCATCTCTTCACCCACGCTTGGTTCAAGGCCCTCCTCTTCCTCGGTTCCGGTGCCGTCATCTTCGCCTGCCACCACGAACAGGACATTTGGAAAATGGGCGGTTTGAAAAAGACGATGCCGATCACCTTCGTGACTTTCGGCATTGGCACTCTCGCTCTTTGTGGCTTCCCTTTGACCGCCGGCTTCTTTTCCAAAGAGCAGATTCTGGAAACCACTCTCGAGAACGAAAACTACCTACTCTTTGGTATCGCTGCCATCGTGGCCTTCCTCACCACTTTCTACATGTTCCGTCTCTTTTTCATCGCCTTCCTTGGCAAGAGCCGAAGCGACAATGCGGATCATGCCAAGGAGGTTGGCCCGCTGATGTCGATTCCCCTCCTCCTCCTTTCGGTTCTGGCGATCCTTTCCGGATACAGCTTCGTGGCCTCCTATATAGCGCCAGCCTACAACCCGATGGACTTCCATATTGGCGCTGCCTTCATCGCCTCGATCATCGCGGTCGTTCTGGGCATTCTGATTGCCTACAAACTCTACGCGAAAGCTGAGAGTGATCCGCTCGCCGAAAAGTCACTCTTCAAACTCTTCCGCAACAAGTTCTACTTCGATGAGGCCTACGCGGTGCTCGTTCGGATCGTCCAGGACACCGTCGCGGCCTTCGTTCACTTCTTCGACGAACTCTTCATCAATGGCCTCATCGTGGGAGGGTTCTCCCGGGCCGCCGGAGGATTCGGACGCCTCTTCGGTCGTCTCCAGTCCGGCAATCTTCAGGGCTACGCCATCCTCTTCGGACTCGGCGTGATTCTTGTCATCTACTTCACGGTCTTCGTTTCATGAGCTTCATTTTCGTCCTCATCCCGCTCCTTGCTGCCCTTGCCATCCTTTCCGGAGGCAAGGCCAAGATGATTGCCACCGCGGCCGCCGGTCTCAACCTGATCCTTGGACTTGGCGCGTTGTTCTGCTGGGACCATGAAATCTGGGGCATGGAATGGTCGGTGCTCGCCAAGCCCAACATCCACCTCGCTCTTGGCTTTTACGATGGCATGAGCGTGGTCATGACCATCCTGAGTGTGATCGTTCTTTTCACCGCGGTCATGGCGGGCAAGTGCCCGGAAGGGCGGGAGAAGCTCTGGTATTCTTCGATTCTCCTGATTGGCGCGGGAGGTTTGGGAGCATTCCTCTCGACTGATCTGTTCTTCTTTTACGCCTTCCACGAACTCGCTCTCATCCCTACCTTCCTCATGATCGGAATGCTGGGATCCGGCGAACGCAAGGAAGCGGCCTGGAAAATCACGGTCTATCTGGCCCTCGGTTCGATTGTTCTCCTCGCCGGATTGATTTACCTCGTGGGAGCCAGCGGATCAGAGTCGTGGCTTTTCGATGACCTCCTGGCGAGCTCGATCGCGACGAGCGACCAATCCCACATCGCCCTGCTCCTCATCATTGGCTTCGGGGTGCTCATTTCCCTCTTCCCCTTTCACTCCTGGGCCGCTCCAGCCTACGCCGCCGCTCCTGCTCCGGTCGCCATGCTCCATGCCGGAGTCCTGAAAAAATTTGGTCTCTACGGACTCATTCGCCTTTACCCGATGGTAGCCGAGGGAATGCAGGTTTGGCTCGGGTGGCTCATCGTCCTGCTCCTTTGCAATATCCTCTGGGTGGGCTTTGTCACCATCAACCAGAAGCGCCTCGACACCATGCTGGGGAACTCCTCCGTGATGCACATGGGATACATCTTCCTCGCCTACGCCGCGCTCATCGAAGCCGGGAGCTTTGAAGCCAACCCGATCGCCAAGCCCGCCGCAGTGGTCCTGATGTTCGCGCACGGGATCAGCATCGCCCTTCTCTTTATGCTGACCGACACCATTCGCCGCAAGACCGGCACGGTGGAGCTGGCCGAGCTCAGTGGTCTTGCCAAAGCCGCTCCCCGACTCGCCTTCCTCTTTGGATTGGGAGGTATGGCCTCGATCGGTTTGCCCGGACTGGCCAACTTCTCCGGCGAAGTGCTCGTTTTCCTCTCGGGTTTTGAAGCTTACACCGGCGACGGTTTCGGCTGCGTTCAGGTGGCCACCATCCTCGCGCTGTGGGGGGTGGTGATCAGTGCTGTTTACATGCTCCGTGCCTACCGCCAGACCTTCCAGGGCCCTGCGGTTGATCACACCGACAGCGAGCACGTCAAGGACTTCGGTCCCTTCTGCCAGATTCCAGCCGCCATTCTGGCCATCGCTCTTCTGGTGGTCGGCTTCTATCCCAACAGCCTTCTTCATCTTCTGGAAGACGACGAAGGACCCGCCGATTCCACGGAGCAAGTCTCCCGCTAATTTTCCCGAACCAGTTCCATGCCCTCTTACCTGCTAGAAATCATCGTCCTCTCTCTGGGATTGATCCTGCTTGTATTCGAAGCCTTTACCTCGCCGAAAAAGAAAAGCTGGATTGCTTTGGTGGCGATCTTCGGTCTGGTCTTCACCTTGATCTGCGTCTTCTTCGCAAAGTCCGGATTTGGTGATGAAAACAGAGAGCTCACCCGCTTCTACGCGTGGGATCCGATGGCAAGATTCTTCAAGGGCTTCGCCATCATTGCCACCATCCTGACCCTTCTTCTGGCTCTCGACTACCGCAAGGTTCTTTCCAAGTTCACTGCGAACCCGGACTCCGAGGACGGCACCGGAGAATACTACTGCCTCCTTCTTTTCGCCTGTGCCGGAATGATGTGGATGGCGTCGGCAAAAGACCTCGTCTCGCTTTTCGTCTCGCTCGAACTCACCACCATCACCTTCTACATTCTCGTGGCTTACATGCGCCGGAATGTGGGGTCACTGGAAGCGGGCGTGAAATACCTCATTCTCGGTGCCCTCTCGACCGGCTTCCTCGTTTACGGCATCGCCTGGCTCTACGGGGCCACCGGCACCACGGATCTGGCTGAGATTGCCACATTCATCGAAACCCAGGGCAATGGATCAAAGTCCACATTCCTGCTCTTCGGCCTTTCGCTTCTTCTGATCTCGCTCGCTTTCAAGGTGGGAGCGGTTCCGATGCACCTCTGGATTCCAGACGTTTATCAGGGCGCACCCAGCCCGACCACTGCTTTCCTTTCGATTGCCTCAAAGGCTTCCGGCTTCGCTATCGCGGTCCGGGTAACCGAGCCCTTCCTTGCCAGCGGAGGTGACATCGCCACCAAAACCGCCGCGATCCTGGCCATTCTGGCGGGTGCCACTATCCTCTTCGGAAACCTCGCCGCGATCCCGCAAAAGAACTTCAAGCGTCTCCTCGCTTACTCCTCGATTGCCAATGCGGGCTTCCTTCTCATGCCTCTCGCCGCCTGGCAGACGGCAACTGATGACCTGACCTCCAAGCAGGTGATCATGGTCTATCTGGCGATTTATCTCATCACCACCTTCGCGGCCTTCTTTGTCCTGGCCGTCATTCACCGCAACACCGGATCGGACGAGATCTCGGCTTTCGAAGGCCTCGCCCAGCGACAGCCCAAGCTTGCCTTCATGACCGCCGTGATCATCGGCGCTCTTGCCGGTCTCCCTCTCACCGCAGGTTTCTGGGGCAAGTTCCTCGCCTTCAAAACGGCTGTCAACGGAGGCCTCTGGGTTCCGGTCATTCTCGGCTTTGTCGGGGTCGCCGCCGGCTTCTACTACTACTTCCAAATCATCCGCGCGATGTATTGGCGAAACTCCCTCGACGAGTCGGGCCTCAAGATCAGCCCGATCGCCCTCTACGCCATCACGACCCTGACCATCGTCACCGTGATTCTCGGCTTCTGGCCACAGCCCGTGCTCTGGCTGTTCGGTGCATAAGTGATCACCGCCTACTTTTTCCGCTTCGCCTGATACCGTCCTTCGATGTGAAGAACATCACCTTTCAACTGGTGGGTGTAGCCTCCTTCAAGGGTGGCTGACATTGCAGTAGCCGAACGCACTCGCTTGGTCCAGATGATCTCTTTCCCGTTGCGCAGGATGCATCTTCCGTCAGGCAGAAACTCACGGGTGTGCTCTCCGGCGTAGGACCAAATCCCGAGAAGCTTGTGACCCTTCATGCTGACCGGTTTGGGCGCTGGGGGCGGAGTGCCCACTTCAACATCGAGTTTGGTTTCAAACGGAGGAAGCACCCGCAGTCTGAGATTCTTAAACTCGATCGGAGCGCCTTCCGATTCGAGGCAAAGGAAACCGGCCGCTGGACTGATGCCATTTCCTCCAGACACTTCCTCGCCGTTGACCCAGAGCCGCACCTCGCCGTCGATAGCGCGAATGTAGTAATGATTCCACTGGTTAATCCCCTTGGTGGTTTCCTTGGACGGGAAACTCCGCCTTCCGTTGGGAGCCACCGGCGGGAAGGGTTTCATCTTGATCGGCCCCACCGGGAAGACATCGCCGTGGCTGGTGAACCAGTCTCCCTTCTTCTTGTATTGGGCTTCGTAGATTTCGCGATAGCCGAGATCGAGGACCTGCACTTCGATTCCATGAGGCAGCCGCCCCTTGCCCGCCATGAGACGATTGATCGACTGTGGAGTGGCCCACACAAAGACCCCTGAGTTTCCTCCCTTTTGCTTGTGCATCCATTCGCAGGAAAATTCGAAGTTGGTGACCGGCTTGCGGTAGCGGATCACTCCGGTGGGCTTGCCGGTGCACCAGGCATGGCTTCCTTCCCATTTCCAGGTATCGGGACGGCAGTTGACATTGATGAAGTCATCGCCGGTGAGTTCTACCCAACCCGGACCCTCACCTTTGCTGAACGAAGGCTTCATTTCCGCGACCAATCCGCTGTCGACCTCACCTGCAATGTCACTCCGGAGATAGGCGGCAATGTCGCGGACATCCTGGCTGCTCAAACCCATCGCCGAAGCCGACGGCATCCAGGAGTGATTCTTGAGGTATTCAATTTTGGCATGCGGACGACGGTGCGGCACTTTCAAGGTTACGCCCCCCATCGTCTTCACACGAATGGCTCCGGCGTGCCAGCTGTAGCCACGGGAAACTCCTTCGAGACGATGGCCATTTTGCGTTACCACGAGTGGCTTATCGTATCCATGAGCCAGTTCGGCAGACGGATCGACGAGAGCCCGCACCACCGTGGCGACATCACGCACCTGTCCCCAGTTGGTGAGGTCGGGACCGAATGCCACGCCACTTCCGCCAATCGAATGACACATCATGCACAACGCGGCTTTCGTGCGACCATTGGCGAGATTTGGAGCAAGAGCCGAGATTTCCTCGACCGTTCCCAGCTTGGTGGGAATGCCGAACTTGGTTGGAAAGAGGTAGCTTTGCGTCAAGGCAACCGGGTCCGGATCGTTGATGTCCTTTTCGAGAAACTCGCGAATGGTCTCTTGATGGGATTCACTCTGAAATGCTTCGTACTTCGCGAAACGTTGCATGAACTCAAGATTCTTCTTCCGCTCCTCGTCCGAATAGCAAAGGCCAAAGGTGTAGGCCAACCGGCGGAACTCATCCGCACCTACTTTTTGGGCCTCCATGCAATCCGCCAAATCCGCCAGCGCTTGAGGCGAGCGGATACGCCAGGCGAGATTCTTCTGCCGTTGATTCCACTTTGAAGGATCGGCCTGGAGGGGCTTCACCAACTCAGCGTAGACCTTTTCGCGATGATCATCGCAAACCGCTCCAAGGGCTTCAAGATACCAGCGATTGCGTCCGTCATATCCGGCAATCAACTTGGCCAGCGGCTCTTTGATCTCTTTCCAGTCCAAGCCACGCATCATCGCCAGCAATTCCCGTCGAACCGCAGGAGAAGGATCGTCTGCAAGCGCTTTGAAGATTGGTGCGAGCGACAATTTTCCGGCCATTCTCAGGGCACGCATTGCCACGATCCTCCATTGTTCTTCTCCGGATGAGAGCATCAGCTTCACCATCGCCGGCCCCTTGGGATCCTCGATCTGAGCCAGGATAAAAGCCGCTCTCGCGACATGGTAAGGATTGCCCGCGTTCTCTTTGGAGAAAGCCATCAAGGCCTCGAAAACACCCTTTTTCTTTTTCAATCGATCCTGGGCCACCCACCGGACTCCGGGAGCCGGACTCTTCAATGCTTCGAGCAAGCCCTTTGTCGTTGAG
This sequence comes from Akkermansiaceae bacterium, assembly GCA_050049035.1. GTDB lineage: Bacteria > Verrucomicrobiota > Verrucomicrobiia > Verrucomicrobiales > Akkermansiaceae > SW10. Next base: position 7,356 of record JASFWU010000078.1, read on the forward strand.
AAATCAATCTTCGGAAGTTTCACCTGGCTCCCCTTCTTTGCGATTCGGAAAATTCCGCCGGTCGAGTTCCCGGACCCACGGGCGTTGACATGAGAGTTCCAGTCACTCACGAAAAGTGCACCGTCGGTCCCCGCGACCACGTCGGATGGCAGGAAGCCTGAAGCGGTTTTATTTTTCGACCGACGGTCGGTAGCAAAGAAGGACTTGTTCGGAGCACTCAGTTCGATCTGGGCCTCTTTCCTCATTGGCTTGAAGGCAAAGACGGCCCGGTGAACCGTTTCACAAACGAGGTAGAGCCCGCGGAGCTCTTTCCCGAGCTCGTCGCCTTCGATGAAGTAATCCCCGGTGGGTGCTCCCGGTCCCCAAAGATTTCCCGGAGGAGCCACGCCGGGAAAATGTTCCCGCCAGTGACCCTCGTCTCTCCGTAGCGATGATTTCGAATGACGCTCGTAAGCATCATTCATGATCTCGGCAGTGACCGTCTTCTTCTCCCAGGTTTTGGCAGAATCCTCCCACGAGCGATTGCCATCCTCGAGAGCAGCGTATCCAAAGTTGGAATGCTCCATCACCCAGGCCGCACGAGCATGCGCGGGATCGTCATTGTCCGCCTGGAAGACATCACCGAAGGAACTCACCGACATGGCATGGGCGTTCCGGGCATTTTGAAAGATGACCTCGGCGCGACTCCCGTCGGGATTCATCCGCAAACCAAATCCGCCCACATACAGTCTCCCGTCAGAGCTCTTCTTCCCAATGCTTTGAGGATTCTGACTGTAGTACGAACTCGCGTGAATCTCACGTCCATCGGACATGATCACATCCGCCCCGATGTTGCCGTGATTGACATACCACTTGCCCGATGGCCCGGGCACCACCGCATGAAGGGCATGATCGTGGCCAGCGCCATGAAACCCTTTCGCGATGATCTTTTCCTGATCGACCTTGGAATCAAAAACGTCGTCGCGGTTTACATCGGTGAAAACGTGAATGTTCGGAGCCATGGAAACCACCACGACGTTGTCAAAAACGCTGATTCCCATCGGTTTGGAGGAAAAGGTCGGCCCAAAAACCTTCACCGAATCAGCCTGTCCGTCGCCATTGGTGTCTTCGAGGATCTTGATGCGGGCATGCGGACCCTTGACTCCCGATCGCTGCAAATCCTCGGTGACCCAGACGCGCCCCCGGGCATCGACATCCATCGCGATGGGACTGTGAATCATTTCCGTCCCGGCCCACAGCTTGGCCTCCAGGCCCGGAGAAACCGTAAAACTCTCCAGCATGGTCTTCTGATCAGCCGGCAGAACCGCCGGCAACCACGCCCCCAGGGAAACAACAAACGATCGTCTCATTTTCACTCGCATCAGCTCATCGACTACAGTCCCGAAATTGCATCTTCTTACAAAAAACCGCTCAAAACGATTGAGAGCGATGCCCGGCTATCGCTCCTTCATCCTGCTCAGCATCTCGCCCACCAGCTCGTTGGGATAACGTCGGCTGGGAGTGATGGCATAGAAGCTCTCCGACAGATCATCGAAGCGGTATACCTCCGTCAGGATTCCTCGCTCCAACTCACCCTGGACCACAACGGGAGGCACCAAAGCCAGACCCGCTCCTTCCCTTGCCAGCAGGCGGAGCATCGCCATATCATCGACCTCGGCCGCAATCACCGGGATCATCCCTTCGCGCTCCATGACAAGATCGAAGGCGGCACGGAGATTGGTATCAAGAGAAGGCAGTAAAAGGGGCTCGGACTCCAGACCGGCTGGAAAGTTGAACTTTTCTTGATCGCGATCTCTTTTACCCACCAACGCTACCGGTTGTTGCTCCAGAAGATGACTGTGCCAGGCGGTCTCCGATTCCCGACGGACCGGCAGATTAGACAACACCACATCCAGAGTGTGCGCCTGCAACTGATTGAGCAGGTCCCGCAGGTTCCCGGAGCGAAGAACCAACTCAACATCATCCCGACCGATGAAGGGTTGCAGACAGGACAACTGGAAGTTGCGTGAGAGAGTGGCCACCGCTCCCACCCGAAAGACCCGGCGACGGCTGGTGGTTCGGTTCTGCAGCACGCTCATCATTTCCTCGCCCGAGCGGAAAATGGTCTCGGCGTAATCGAGCGCGATCCTCCCCGCCTCGGTCAAAACCAGCGACTTGTTCTGGCGATGAAATAGAGGCTGACCGATGCTCTCCTCCAGATGCTTGAGTTGCACGCTTAACGCCGACTGGGCCACTCCCAGCTTTGCGGCGGCTCCCGTGAGGGTCCCCTCGGTCGCAATCGCCCGAAAATACCGCAAGTGGTGGTAATTCAAAAAACTCATCTCCCCGTCTCCCGAG
>JASFWU010000309.1:0-3757 GCA_050049035.1 Akkermansiaceae bacterium
TATCAGTTCGATCAAATCGACCAATCCGTGATCAGGCGACTGAATCGTTATCGTCGAGCCGGGGATAAGGCCTTTACGCTTCCCCCACTTTCAAAACTCCTTCTCGCCAATCAGCGCGATTGGCTCCGGGAAACGGCGGGGGCCGATCCCTACAAGGCGATCGAGCCATACCGCGCGGCTCTTCTTTTGGTGCACTTCAGTTTCCACGGCGGCGGGGAGCGCCTTGAAAAGACCCGGAAGCATTTGACCCTCGCTCACGAGAAGAAACGCACCCGCCCTCCTCTTGCTCCTCTTTACCAACGGGACGAGGCAGCAAAGATTGAAGCCGCTCTCGCTGCGTATTGGAGCAAAAAGGGAATCCAAATCAACTTCCGCAAAGACTGAGGGCTTCACTCAGCTCCTTGAATTTTACGCAAGCCTCCGGCATCGACTTGCCCTCAAACTCAGTCACCAGTCTGAGGCGACGAGTGGCATTGGTGAGCCAGATGGCCTCGGCCTCGTGCAGGACTTCGATCGGCCAACATCCTTCTATCACTTCGACCCGGTCGATGATTTCCGCTCTCATCACTCCCGGCAAACACCCCGTGTCGAGGGAAGGAGTGTGCACTTTGCCGTCTTTGATGAAGAAGACGTTGGAAATGCAGCCTTCACAAAGCTCACCCACGGTATTGGGACGAATCACTTCATCCATGACGGATTCTCTCAAAATCCAAATATTCTCGGCATAGGAAGTTCCCTTGATCCCTGCAAGCGGACTCCGTTCATTAACCGGATGGCTTGTGATCCCGGCCTTCACTTTTGAACTGGTCTCATCGAGTTCAGTCACGGTGATAAGGATCTCTTTCCCCACCGTGACCCGCACGCGGGCGGGATCGAGATCGTTTTCCCGAACCACTGCCTTGATCGTTTGTTCCAATTCGGATTCACCTGGGATCTTCCAGCCTATTCGAGAAGCGGAGTTCATCAGACGGCGATAGTGCCGCTCCCACAAACAAATCGCCCCTGCTTCAAATCGCATCGTTTCGAAGACCCCTTCTCCGCGGAGAAAAAGGGCATCCGTTACAGGGAGTTCCACCACTCCCCGGTCCACCAATTCCCCGTTCCACGAGACGATCATCGACACCTCTTTACCCACCCTCTATCACCTCAACAAGCCTTGAACTTCCTTGCTCATCTCCATCTCGCCCTTCCTACCGATGCCTCGCGGGTCGGGGCCCTGCTGGGCGACTTTGTCAGGGGCACTCCCGAGTTTTTGAGAACCATTCATCCGCATGATCTGGTCGAAGGTATCATGCTTCACCGGGCCATCGATCGTTTTACCGATGACCACCCGGTCTTTCGTGAATGCAAGAGCCTCCTGGCACCCTCGCGCAGACGATTCGCCGGAATCGTGATCGATCTCTTCTTCGATCACCTTCTTTGCAAAACCTGGGAGAACTATTCCATGCAATCTCTTCCTGACTTCATCGAAGAAGTTCATGCCACCCTTCAACGGCGTCGCCACTGGCTGCCATCCGATGTCTCGCCCGTCATCGAAAGCCTCATCGAGCAAAACTGGCTTGCGACTTATGAAACGATCCCGGGTCTCGCTCTCACGCTGAACCGGGTCAGCAAAAGAAGACCGTTCCTCGCATCCATCGATGGCGCTGAAAGTGACCTCATGGAAAACCTCGAGGCATTCTCGGATGCCTTCGATCGCTTCTATCCCGAGTTGGTGTCTTTCGCGCGTCAGGAAAAAGCGGGAGGAGCGTTCAACTCACCATAAAAATCCCGGCCCGAGATTTCCCTCAACATTTCCAGCTCGGCCTTCAAGCACTCCCGCGCTGGAACACCAGTTTCCTCCGCTCTTCCACATGGAGTATAGCTGGCAAATCCTGCCTCATCCCATTCACGTGAAAGAATGGTGAGAACCGGACGACCATGTCGTTGTTCCACCACCAAAGGATGCATCCAACACGAGGTGGGTTTGTAAAACCAGGGATGTCTTCCCTCATCGACCGCCTTCAACTGCCATTGGCAGCGGTGCTCGTCATCGAGAAAAACACAACGGGTCTTCGGGAAATGATCCGGGAAATCATTGGCTAGGTCATCCGGCGTTGCGGCAACCCGACGCGTCCGCCAACGGCCACTTGTTTCCTCCTCTACGCCTTCCCCGATCAAGTCGGCCTCCTCACGACTAAGTATCACGCCGTCGTGACAGCAGGTTGCCCGACACTTTGTCAGATCGCACAAAGCCAGCCGTTGTTCAAAGGCCTCGTGATCAATCGCAGCCTCAACAAGGAGACCGGCCAATTCACCGGCCGTTTTCCGATAAATGCTGACATCCACGCCGATTTCCCTCTCGGCTGAGATTCCCGGGGGCTAGTGATCGCCCTTGGGCTTCTCCTTGTCTCCCTCGCCCTCGTGATCCTTGTGCTCCTCGTGGAGGAAAAGATTGATGGTATCATCCGGCTTGGGATCTTTTCCCTTGTCGGCATCGGTGTGCCATTCATGGCGCTCGCAGGAGGACAAGCAAAGACCGACTACAGACAAAAGAATGAAATGAGCTCTCATCGCGGGAATTGGATAGGCGAGCAATCACCAAAAGGCAACCCCTGTTTCACACAGGTTAAATGATTTCCCGGTGATCCAAATAGGTGTTGGCAAGAGCCACCGGGAAATTTTGAGCCGTTTCGTCCAGAGTGACAACTCCATCGCCCCTCAGGCCCGCCAGAACCGCTTCCCGCTCGGCCCGATAATCCTCCGCCGCAAGATAGCCCAGGGCATCATCAAAACTCCGTAAATCACGATCCAGCATCTCCCCGATCCCCATTTCCCGCAAACTGGCCAGGACAACGACATGCTGTTGGCGGAGCCGCCGCAGGGGCTCCCGAAGCTCGGCTCCGTCCTCTCCCCTCAGATTGGTAATCACCACCACCATCGAGCGCCGTTGCTGGTGTTTCAGGAGGCGCTCGGCGGCTTCGCTGAAATCGCTCGGAAAGGGCGAGGTTTCGTAGTCATAGAGGTGGTTCAGAACGGTTTTCATCGAACTCACTCCTTTCACCGGCGGAAGCCAGCGATCAGTCCCACCAAAGCTCAAGACGCCTAATTGATCGCCCTGCCGGAGGGCAATGTAGGCCACCAGCAACATCGCATTCAGGCAGTGGTCAAACTGACTCACTTCCCCGTCGATCACCCTCATTCTGCGACCGCAGTCGAGCATCAGGATCACCGACTGGTCCAACTGCTCCTGGAAATCACGACTGATCAGGCTTTGCCTCTTTGAACTCGCCTTCCAGTCGATTTGCGCCAGCGAGTCACCCATTTGGTAATCGCGCAACTGATGGAAATCCCGGCTGAGACCCGTCCGGTTTTTGCGGACAATCCCGGTTTGCTCCTGCCGGTGTGCCATCGCGAGAAGCGCAAAGCCCAACACTGGTTGGTAGTTGGGGTAAACCTTTACCGATCCTTCCCCTCCGGCAAGATGACGTCGTGACCACATTCCCAGGGGCGATGCCAGGAGGAGGTGGGTCTTTCCAAAGTCCACCTCACCCCTTTGGTTCAAAGTGATGGGATAACTGACATCGACATACCCGCGCCTTTTCACCCGGCCACTCCATGGAAAGGCCTCGCAGTCGGCATGATCGGGAATGCCGTCAAAAACCGACAACCTCCAAGCCCTGCCTCCTTCGTTCACCACCCTGAGGTCAATCTCGCCTTCAGCACCCACGGCCATTCTTGAAGGAAGGGTCCTCTTTACAGTAGGTGGCTTGAAGAG
>JASFWU010000310.1:0-3753 GCA_050049035.1 Akkermansiaceae bacterium
GCTGATCGCGATGGTCTTGTTCACCATTCTCGTTGTGATCACTTTCATCGATGCCGAACATCAACTCATCCCCATTTGGTGGACCTCCATTGGTTCCCTGATTGCTCTTTTGACTGCCTTGATTCCTCCGGAACTCCTTGATCTGTCGGGAGAGTTGTTTTCAGGAAAGGAGGTCAGCGGGTGGACCGGGATGATTGCTTCGGCGAAAGGCTGGGTGGCAGGTTTTGTCGGGCTCGCGATTGTCGTGATCCTCGGGAAACTGGCCTTCGGGAGGTTCAAGCTGGAGTTTGACGAACCCGAAGATTGGAAGTTGCAGGAAGGATACGAGGAAAGTTCCCAGCTTCACTTCGTGATCGGGGAACAGGCTTTCTCGTGGGATGATCTGTTTTACCGCGACAGCGATGTTTTGATCATTGAGGGGCAGGGCTTCAGGATCAACGGCAAGGGAAAAGGGGGGAAGCAGATGGAGATCCGGCGGGAAGAGTTCAGGATCGGCGAGTCGCGCTTCAAGATCGAGGACATCAAATCACTGGAGGGAAAGGCGACCAAAGCCACCGTTCCCCGGGAAGCGATGGGAATGGGGGATCCCCACCTGCTGGGCATGATTGGCGCCTTCCTCGGATGGCCCGCCGTCATCTATGTTGTATTCAGCGGAAGTCTCTATGCTCTTGTGGCCGCTTTGGTGGCCAGGGTTGGCTTCGGCCGCCCCCTTCCATTCGGCCCCTTCCTCGCTCTGGGCGCTCTCTCGTGGATCTTTGGCGGGTGGACCCTCTGGAACTGGTATTTTGATGGAATCAGAGAGCGTTTTTGAGGTCGTTTTGCTTCAAGCCGGGACCACCGTTGGCGCCTGAGAGTTCGATTTTTGACGGTTTGACATCCCGTCCACCAAGAGGCTAATCTTCCTCATTCACCCTTCTACACCCATGATCAAGCACTTCACTTTCGGCCTCCTTATTGGGGGTGCAATGATTGTTTCCGCCACCGGCCAGTCCTCGCAGAGCCGCACCGATCTCGCAACGCTCAAAAAGGCAGCCTACCAGGTCGACAAACATGTTGCCGCCATCTTCCGGAACAAGAAACTTCCGGTTCCCGCGGTTGTGGACGATTCCACTTTTTTGCGGCGGAGCTTTTTAGTGGCCGCCGGTCGCATTCCCACTCTTGAGGAAGCTTCCAGTTTTTTGGAAATCGACGATCCTGCAAAACGGGAGATGTTGATTTCCTACCTGCTTAAAAGCGACGGCTATCGCAGTCACATGCAGAACTACGTTTTTGATCTTCTCCGAGCCCGGGACGGCGGACGCAATGAAACCAATTCGTATGCTCCTCCCTACCTTCGCTTCATTCAGGAATCAGTTGCCCAAAACAAGCCCTGGGACCAGTTCGCCCGTGAATTGATCTCCGCAAAGGGGATCGCGTGGGAAAAGGGGAATGGTGCGGTAGGCTACTACATCCGCGACAAGGGAATGCCTCTCGACAATCTCTCGATCACGATGCAGATCTTCACCGGCGAGCGCCTGGAATGTGCCCAGTGCCATGACAGTCCGACCAACAAGTGGGAGCGGATGGACTTCTTCGAACTCGCCGCCTTCACTCACGGTCAGCGGGAAATCAACCAGGGCGTTTGGAACAAGGCCCGCGGGAGTTATCAGGACGAGGACTTCCGGCGTTCCGAGATCGGACGACTCTTTTATTGGCTTCGCGACAACATTCACTACGGAACGCTGGCCGATCAGGGCACGGGGCGGATCAAGCTCCCGAGCGACTACCAGTACAAGGACGGTGACCCCGGCGAAATGATCGGGGGAAGGACCCACTTCGGGAAGAAGATCCGTTCTTCCGATCGACGTGATAGTGGCAAATCACGGGTCGAGTTCGCGGAATGGATGACCAAGAACAATCCCAATTTCGACTACATCGCGGTCAATCGAATGTGGGCCCGCGTGATGGGAAGCCCGCTGAGTGAGCCGGTTGATAAATACGTGAAGCCGGAAAAGACAACCTCGCCCGCTTTGACCAGCTACCTGACCCGCCTGCTGGTGAGTCTCGATTATGACCTCAAGGCCTTCCAAAATGTGCTCTTCCTCACAAAGACCTTCCAGTTTGCCGCCAACCCGAAAGCCTTTGAAGCAGGTGTTCCCCAGGCCTTCAATGGTCGCCAGTTGGAGCGGATGAGCGCCGAGCAAATTTGGGATTCCCTCGTCACTCTGGTCGCGGAGCATCCCGATAAGCTCGAAAAGCGTCGCTTCAGCGATCACATCTACTACAACAACAAGCCGGTTCTTGTGGGCGAAATGACCATGTCCCAATTGGCGCGTGAAGTGGTCACCATCAAGGATCCCGGTGAGTATCGCCAATATGCCGAAAATTTGCTTCAGAAAATCAAGTCCAGCAAGGGAAGTGCTTCCGCAAACAAGGATATGATGATGATGGCTTCGCGTTCGCGCCCCGGTCCGGCCCGTGGCATCGCCCGGGCCTCGGAACTTTCGGCTCCGGCTCCGGCGGGCCACTTCCTTCGGGAATTCGGCCAGTCGGATCGCGAGCTCATTGCATCCTCAACCAAGGAGGCGAATGTGTCTCAAATCCTCGAGATCATGAACGGGCACGTGGAGAAGATGGTCGTCTCCAACAAGGGAGCCTCTGTTTATGACGCACTCAAGAGAGGCACCACCGAAGCCGACAAGGTTCGCTACATCTACTACGCGGTTTTGAGCCGCGCTCCTTCCGATCAGGAAATGAACATGCTCATGCGCGACGTCATCGACGGTAGCCGCGAGAGTTATCAAAACCTGGTGGCGGCCCTGATGCAGACCCACGAGTTTATGTTCGTTCAGTAATCTTCTTCCTCAACCAAACTTCAACCAACCGAATACCATGGACCTTCAACCATTTCATCAGGCCGACGAGCTGGGACGCCGTCAATTCATGATCAATGCCGCGCGGAGCTATCTCGGCGTCAGCCTGGCTCCCATGTTGGGAGCGGGACTCTCGACGGCAGCCTTTGGACAAAAGCACACCGGCGGAGCGAAAGCGGAACACGTGATCTTCCTCAACATGGGTGGGGGAATGAGTCACCTCGACACCTTTGATACCAAGCCTAAAAACAAGGATGTCCAGGGGCCGGTTGAATCAATTAACACCAGCGGAGATTTTCAGATTTCCCAGTTTCTTCCGGAAACCGCCAAGCTGGGCAAGCACCTCTGCGTGATCAATTCGATGACCTCGAAGCAGGGGGCACACAGCCAGGGACAATATCTCCTGCACCGCAGTTACTCGCCCCGGGGAACGATTGTTCACCCTGCCCTCGGAGCCTGGGTGGTGCGCCAAAAGGGACGAATGAACACGACCCTTCCCGGCTTTGTGACCGCGAACACCAGCCCGGCGGTCTCGTCACCAGGATTCTTCGGTGCGGAGTTTGGTGGGGTGCCGCTTGGCCGTCCCGATGAAGGGTTGAAGAATTCGAAGCGCGCTTCCAGCGTAAGCGAGGAGGACTTCAAACGTCGTCTTGCCATCGCCGACGCCTTGAACAAGACCTTCGAGGAAAACTACAAAACCCCTGCGGTGAAGGCATACGATAGCCTCTACGAGGAGGCCGTGAAACTCATGCAGAGCTCCGATCTTCAGGCTTTTGATATCAACCGTGAGCCCGGAAAGGTCCAGGAAGCCTATGGTCGAAACCGCTTCGGCCAGGGATGTCTTCTGGCACGTCGTCTTGTTGAGGCCGGCGTCCGATTCGTTGAGGTTTCCCACGGAGGG